>CAZYWR010000890.1:0-5757 GCA_964651185.1 uncultured Polyangiales bacterium | reverse complement strand
GCGAGCTCATCGGACGTCGCGACCAGCCCTGTGCGAGCGAGAGCGCGACGTGCAGCACGAAATCCGCGCGCTCGCGGCCGAGGCGCTCGTCGAGCGGCGCACGCAAGCTCTCGATCTCCGAGATCATCACGAGCGCCCCGTACATGCTCGAGCCGAGCCGGCGCGGCACGAGCGGCACGATGCGCAACGCGAGCCCCCAGAGCAGCGCGAACGCGCCTACCATGGCCTCGACCGAGTACTCGCGATCGAGCTGCAGATCGTCAGGGAGCACGCGCTCGCCCTCGTCGGGCGCGCTGTAACGCGCGGCGCCGACCGCCTGCTCCGCGTCCTTGACCAGCGCCTCGAGCGCGCTCGTGGGGAGCACGGTGCCGACGAACTGGAAGGCCACGCGCCGCGTGAGGGCGTTGACGTGGACGGCGCGGATGTTGTCGTGCTGGCGCGCGCGGTCGTTCAGCGCGGCGGCGAAGCGGCCGAGCTCCGGGCGCGCCACCCCGCGATATTCGATGAACGCGCGGTCGCCGACTTGTGCGCCGCTACGCGGCCTCTCCCCGACCATCAGCTCGCGCAGCGAGCGCGCCCAGTCCGTCCACCGCATGTCCTTTCTTGTCACGAGACGTCCCCCGCGCAAAGCCTAGGGCGCAGCCCGGCCCCGCCACACGCCTTGCAGCGCCCGACCTGCTGTGAGTACAACAGCGCGCCTTCTCCATTTTCGCCTGGGGCCGAGCCCCGATCAGGAGCGCACGATGCGCGTGCAAAGCGTGGAACAGTTCACCGAACTCGTGGCCGAGATCGAAGGCGCCGAAGGCTATCGGCGCCCCCAGGCGTTTGGGCTCGGGCTCGCTACCTTCGCGATCAGCGACCTCACGCGGCCCGATCACGTCGGCGCGGGAGCCACGGTGCTCGATACTTGGTATCCGGCGCCCAATTGCGACGAGAACTTCGGCGCGGCGGCGATCCTGGCGCGCGCCACGGGACGGCGCCGCGGCAGCGCCAGTTACCGGCTCGACCTGGCGCACCTTGAACAGGCCCTGAGCGCCTTCGCGCCCTTCGACGCGAGCAGCGAGAGCCACCCCAACCTGCTCGCGCTGCGTCAACTGGCCGACGCCTTGCGGCGCCAGCAGCGTCAATGCGAGCTCTACCGCGATGGCCAGGTCGGCCTGGATCGCGCGCTGCCTCGCGCGGTGGTGGTCACGTTCATCGACGATCTGCGCGACAAACCCGTCGACGCGCACGACGCGTACTTGCGCCTGCACCTGCTCTCGAGCCGCAAGGTCAAACCCCACGCGCTGAACTTGGACGGGCTGTTCGGGCTGCTGGCGAACGTCGTGTGGACCAACGTCGGCCCGTTCGCACCCGAAGGCTTCGAACGCGTGCGCGGGATGCTGCGCGGCCAAGGCGTCTGCGTGCAAGTGCACGCGATCGACAAGTTCCCGCGCATGAGCGACTACGTGGTGCCTACCGGCGTGCGCATCGCCGACGCCGATCGCGTCCGGCTCGGCGCTTACCTCGGCGAAGGCACCACGGTGATGCACGAAGGCTTCGTCAACTTCAACGCAGGCAGCCTCGGCAAGTCCATGATCGAGGGCCGCATCAGCGCCGGCGTGACGATCGATGACGGCACCGACGTGGGCGGCGGAGCCTCGACCATGGGCACGCTCTCGGGCGGCGGCAGCGAGCGCGTGCGGCTCGGAAAGGGTTGTTTGCTCGGCGCCAATTCGGGCTGCGGCATCCCGCTCGGCGATCACTGCACGATCGAGGCGGGCCTCTACATCACAGCCGGGAGCAAGGTTCGCTTACCGGACGGCCGCGTGGTCAAAGCGCGCGAGCTCGCGGGCCACGACGATCTCTTGTTCCGGCGCAACAGCCTGAACGGCGCGATCGAAGTGGTGCACAAGAAAAACGAGGTCGTGCTCAACCCGGAGCTGCACAAAAATTAGGCATTTGCGCGCTCGCAGACCCGCTGTGCCTACAAGAACGTGAGCCGTGAACACATGGCGGGCAGCTCTTTGAACGCGTACTGCGCGGCGCTCGAGTAGGTCACCGGGGACGTGAGCTGCGTCAGGGAGTCGCCGTGTGCGCACGGCTCGGGCGTCAGACGAACTTCGGTGTACGTCCAGACGTTGTGGCGATCGTCCGAGGACAGCGAGATCTGCGTGTTGCACGGTCCACCGAGGTTGCCGATCCAGGTGGAGGTCTTGCCCTGGCGGGTTAGCTCGAGCTCGTAAGCGTCCATCGCGAGCGTGCAGCGCGGCGGCGCTTCGATCGCGCCCCAGAAGGACGAGAAGCACTGCGCGGATGGTTGGCCTGTGCACGCGCCGCAGAACTTGCGCAGGAGCGCGGCGCCGCTTTGTCCGCGCTCCGCCTCGGCTCGCTCGAGCGCGGCGACCGCAGGGTTGGCGTGCGTGATCGGCGGCGCCGTCTTGGCGCAGTCCTGGCGCAACGCGAGCATGGCCTGCGTGTAGAGACATTCGTCAGAAAGATCGCGACGGCAATTTGCGCAGGCGAGCCGCGCGCGTTCCGACCTTGGGCTCGCGCTCTTACACTGCGCGCGCAGCTCCTTCAGGATCTCGGCGTAGTTCTCGAGCGTGGCCATGCGCTCGGGCGGCTGCTGGCGAATCGTCACGGTCGCAAACGCGCAATGCAGTCGAGCGAGCGGCTTGCCTCGGTGCTCTGGTTCGCCGACTTCGCGGCAGCGCATGCGCATGCGGCTCAAGGCGCTGCTGCCGTAGAGCACTTCCGCGATCTGAGTTCGTGGCGGCTCGGCGGCGCTGCCCGCGTCTGTTAAGTTCGCATCGCCTCGACCGCCCGCGCTATACGACAGGGCCAACCACAGCAGCGCGCTCGCGATCATGCGACCTTTCGACATCGTGCGTCCCCCCGCGACCTGATGCTCGCAGGCGCGATCGTACTCGAGGCACAACCGCGAGCGCCATGACGGTTCGAGCCACGACAGGAGCGCGCGCCTGGCCACGGCAGCGCTAGACGTCGGTTTGCGCTCCCTCCGCCGAAGCGCGCACGCCGAGCAGGACGCGACGTTCGACCGCGACGGCGAGTGCCGCCGCGAGCTCGTGCAAGAACGCCTCGTCCGCGACGTGGCCCCGCGCCGAGAGCACGCGCGGCAGGAGCTCGCTCAGGCTGCCCTCGCTCTCCTGCGCGAGCGCCAACAGATCGCTGAGAAACCACGGGGCACGATACCAGTGCACCTCGTCCTCCTCGGGCCGACGGTAGACGAGGAGGACTTGGGGATCGACCGCGAGGCTCGGCTCTCCATGTCCGTCGATGGCATGCTCGAGCGCGACGAGCTCGAGCGTCGGATTGAGCGCCAGCGCACCCTCGAAATCGAGCTCGCGCAAGGCACTGCTCGGCGCGCTATCGGGTGCGCAGGCCACCCGCCACTTGGCCGCCTCGAAGCGTAGCAACGTCGGTGCGAAGGCGGGCGCGCCCTCGAACAGCAGGCCATCGCGCAGCGCGAACGCCGCGAACGCCGCGATCACCTCCCGGATGAGCGGGCTCGCCGGCGGATGCGCCGCGAGAAAGCGGGCAAAGCGGGCATTTGCGCGCGCCTCGCCGAGCGCGGCCCAGCTGCGCCGGTAAGCGTTCTGCGCCATCGCGAACAGGCGCGAGCGCACGAGCTCGCGATAGAGCACGAGCGGACCATATTCGGAGAGAGCCGGGGCCTCTGCGAAGCTCAGCGTCACGAGCGCGCGCTGATATTCTTCGAGCGTCACGAGGCGCCCCGTTTCGCGGCGGCTCCGTCCGCGTGCGGTGCTGCGCGCGCCCCCGCACGCGAGCCTGCCGCAACCGCGGGCTCCTCTCGGCCAGCGCGCACGCCGGCCGTTCGCTGGCGCGCACCGTCGACGTCGGCGAGCGCGTCCTGATAGATCTGATCGAGCCGCTCGACCTCACGCACGAGCTCGGCGAAGGGCGGGAAGTTGTCGTCGCGCTCGAGCAGCACGGGCACGGGGCGCGCGAGCCGCCGCATCGTGTACGCGAACAGCTCGTAGACCTCCTCGCAGACGGGCTCGGCGTGGGTGTCGATGCGCATCCCGTCTGGGCGCACGTAGTGGCCGGCTACGTGCAGCTGCGCCACGCGCTCGAGCGGTAAGCGATCGATGAACGCACGCGCATCGAAGCCATGGTTCATGGCGTTCACGAACACGTTGTTCACGTCGAGCAAGAGGCGCGCATCCGCACCTTCGAGGACCGCGCACAAGAACTCGCACTCCGGAAGCACGCTCCCGGGCGCGCGCGCGTAGTAGCTGATCGACTCGATCGCGATCGCCACCCCGAGCGCGTCCTGAGCCTCGCGCACACGCGCGCTCGCGACGTCGATCGCCGCCCGGCTGAAGGGCAGCGGCAGAAGATCGTGGAAATAGACGCCGTCCACGCCCGCGACGCACAGGTGGTCGGAGTGCCAAGGAACGGCGAGCTCGCCGATCAGCGCACGCAAGGAGCGCAGATACTGCCGATCGAAGGGCTGGAGCGAGCCGAAGCCCATGCTCAGGCCGTGCGTGAGCAGCGGCCAGCGCTCACGGGCGCGCGCCAACAGCGAGGCGTAGCGGCCGCCGCGCGCGAGATAGTTCTCCGGGTGCAGCTCGAGCCAACGGATCGCAGGCGGCGCCGCCGCGAACAGCTCGCCAGCGATGGGATAACGGAGGCCGATTCCTATCCCCTCGAGCATGCCCGCCTGCACATCCCCGAACGGATTAAGGAGTGGCCTCGCCCTCGGGCGCGGCTTCCGTGGCGTCGCCGCCTTCCTTCTTCTCGCCGGCGCCGGCAGCGCCACACGATCCGGCGCCACACGAAGACTCTGCACCGCTCGCGGCCGCGCCGCCCTCGGCGGGCGCAGGCTCGGACTTCTTCGCGCAGCCGCCGACCAGGCTGAGCCCCAAGGTCGCCGCGGCCATCGTCAAAAACTTTGCCTGTAGCTTCGAGTTCATCTCTGCCTTCCTTCCTGATCCTCGCTGCGAGGAGTGCGCCGGCTGCGAGCACGCCCGAGCGGCGACGCACCTTACCAAAGCGCGCCGCGCCGAAGAAATAACAAAGCCGGCTTGGTACTACGGTTGGGCAGGCGCTCCGGATTGTCGGAGCTCTTCCGGCCGTGCCCCGGACGGGCCCTGGGCCGTCCACTTCCGGAGACGCGCGGGTTTCGCAGGCGTGCGCAGCCCAAGCCGGGTCCCGCTGCCGCCCGTGCTACTTTCGCGGCCCCGGAGTCAGCACGGAGCCCCATGACGCACCCGCAGCGAACGCCTAAGCCCACGGAAGGGCTTGCCAAAAAAGCGATCGGCCTAACGATGTGGCTGCCCGGTGTCGCGTGGCTCACGAGCGTGATGGGGGTGCTGATGCTCGCCCAGCGCTTCGTCGCCGCGGACCGCCTCGAGCCGCTGACGCGCATCTACACGGGGGGTCAGCTGCTCGCTCTGGGGACCCGGGTGCGCTACGTGGTGCACCCCCAAGTCGACCCGCAGCGGGTCTACATGTTCGCGCAAAACCACGTGAACATGATCGACCACTGTACCGTCTACAACGCCACCCCCCACTTCAAGCAAGGTGTCGAGCTCGCTGCGCATTTCGAGATTCCCGTGTATGGCTGGTTCATGAAGCAGCGCGGAACGATTCCCGTGTCCCGGGAAAGCCCCGGCCGCGACCGCCCGCGCGAGCTCACAGACGCCATCGCCGCCGAAGTTCGCAAGGGCCATTCCATTCTGGTGTTTCCGGAGGGCACCCGGACGCGCGACGGGCGCGTGGGACCGTTCC
>CAZYWR010000889.1:0-2442 GCA_964651185.1 uncultured Polyangiales bacterium | reverse complement strand
CGCCGCCAGCTCGGCGCGCAACGCGGCCAGCTCCTCGCGCGAAGCCGGCGCTGGGATTTCGCCCGGCGCGGGCGCTGCCGCAGGCGCCACGTCGGGCGTGGGAGCGGCCGCGGGCGCCGCTGCACCCGGAGGCGAAGGCGGCGGCGCGGCCTCGATCTCGATCTCCACGTCTTCCCCGGGAGCCTGCGCGAGCGCGGACCGCGAGGTCTCCGCGCAGAGCGAGATCAGAACGACGAAAACGAACGATCGGAGAGTCATGGAGTGTGCAGACCGAGACGAATGAACACAGGAGAGCGCGCCGCGCGCGGGTGGAGAGGCGCTCGTACGCGCCGCCGAGCGCCCCGGCGAACTCGCGGGTGCGAGGTCCGTGCGCTCGGCAGACAAAGCGGAGTAGACGCGCGCGGCGCAGGGCCGCGCCCGCTCATGGCAGAGGCGGAAGCTGACCGGGCACGTAGCCGGCGGGCAGTCGCTTCGTGTTGTCGAACGGCTGACAACCTTCTGCGCAGGCGTTGAGCAGCTGCACGCTGGTGGTCGGCTTGCACGAGTAGCAGCCGTTCGCTCCCTGGCAGCTGGCTCCCGAGCCGGCGTCTACGACTACGCCGGCATCGGCGCCGAGCGCGGCGTCGAGTAGGGTGCCCCCAGCGTCGGTCGTCGGCGTCGCCCCGTCGAGCGTGCTCGCGTCCAGGTTGATCCCGTTGCTGGGCACGTTGTCCGTGTCGTCGCCGCAAGCTGCCAGCAAGGCGAATGCGAGTAAGGCCGTGCGCAGCCGCATCCGATCCTGAGTGTGTCGCGTACCCATCTCACTTCACCTCGCAGTAGCCGTAGCTGCACAAGGACGCGCTGGCGGGGCAGTCCGTATTGGTCGTGCATGTCGTGCACGAAGTCTGTCCAGTGGTCTTCTGATCGAAGTAGCAGCCGCACGGCGTATCCGGCTGATAGCTCGCGAGCGGCCCCATGTCGCCGGTGCGCGTCACCTGCATCGCGCACTCCGGCACGTTGCCGTTCGCGATCACGAGATCGATGAACGACTGCGGCCCCGGGAGCGGCGCCTTTGCCGTGACGATATCGAGGAAGGTCTGTAGCGCCGGCTTGGCGACCTGCTTCTGGTCGTTGAGCCGCGCGAAGAAGTGATGGATGTTCCACAGGAAGTAGCGGCCTTCCCGCAGGTTCTTCTTGTCCGTGCTGGTCACGGTCGAATCCGGGAAATAGGCGCAGTCCTGATCGGTCGCTTGAAAGGCCAGGGTCCGCACCTTCGCGCGATTGGCGTCGGCGGTCTCGGTCGAAGCGAACGCGAGGGCCGCGCTGGGATTGGCCACGGCCGCGGACGAGGTCGAGGTGATGAAGTCAACCGCGCCTTGGTTCGTCTTCACGTCGTTCGTCGGCAAGTAAGCGAGGGGCCGGCTGAGCGGAATGCCCACTGCCTTGGCGAGCAGGAGTCCCGCCGCCGAAGTGGTCGTGCGCGCCCCGATGGCGGCGGCGTTCGTCCAGGGCGCGACGTCATGGCCCGTGCCCGCTCCGAAGCCGTAGATGTAGTAGACGGCCTCGGAGCTGATCGCGAACTCACTCGACGCGTTGGGCACGATCAAGCTAAAGCCGCTGATCGGGCCTTTGTAGTCTCCGACCGTGTCCGGCAGCTTGTCGATCCCCTGACAGGTGGTCGCCTCCTGCGCCATCGAGCCCCACTCGGCGAGCACGGCGCTGCCGCTCGGATAGGTGCAGGTATTCTCGGTCCCGTCCGCGCTCCAGTATTTACCAGTGCCAGACAAGGCCGTGTTCTGCACGAGTGCGGTCATGGTGTTGCAGGCACCCGGATCGCTGTAGACCACCGTGATGGGCTCGGGCGCAGCGGCGAGGCGCGTGCCGAGGCGCTTGATCAGATTGGTGGCCGCGCTGCCGCCGATACCGAGGATCGGATTGGGCAGATTGACGCAATCTTCGCCGTGCGCAGCGCGGAGCGGCAGCAGACTCAGGCCGACCGCCGCAAATGCTGCAGCGCAGGCACGATGCCGCGCGGTTCTGTGCACGCGCGTGGACGCGCGCTTCGACGGACCGCCGCATCGATGCGGGCGCCGCCAGGGGGGAGTAGACGTCACGAACACGACCTCCTGATGTCGTTGCGCGAGCGCCCATTGCGAGCTGCGTGCCAGACTGCCCCCATCTTGCGGCGGACCTTCTGGCCCGCGGATATCAAGCAGATCCCGCGCAAACCCGACGCATCGCATCGGGAAGCGCACCGTCCCTTCAAGGGCTACCAGGAAATCACCAAGCACTCACTTGTGTCCGCGATATCTCCCCGTGCTCCGCCATGGCCCCCGCACCGGTCACCACCACGCCCCGCCCTCATCGTCCTCGTCCTCGTGCGCGTGCGACCATCGTGCGCGACCCATCGTGCGCGTGCCCGTGCACGACCATCGTGCGGGCGCGCAAACACGAGCACGAGCA
>CAZYWR010000888.1:0-6117 GCA_964651185.1 uncultured Polyangiales bacterium | reverse complement strand
CGCCGTGCGCAGCGCCGCCACCGTCGTGGTCGTGGCGCGGTCGACCCCGTTGACGAGCTCGATGTTGTTGTTCTTGACGAGATCGAGCGCGAGGTAGCCCTGGACCGTGACCGCCATCTGCGTGAGCAGGTCGTTGACGCGCTGGCGCACGTAAAACAGCGCGGTCTCCCGGATCGCCTTGGCCTTCATGGAATCGAGCGCCTCGAGCTCCAAGGCCTTGGCCTCGAGCCCGCGGTCGAGCGCCTTGGCGATGTGGATCATCTGCTCGAGCCGCCCCATGGCCGCCCACAAGGCTTGCCGCTCCACATCGATGGCGGCGTTGTCTTTCAGGAGCTCGTCCTTGCCGCTGGCCAACCGCGAAAGGATCGACGCGATGTGCGTTTGCGCCGAGCGGTAGCCGTCGAAGTAGTCGCGCAGCTTGTTGCCGAACGGCACGATGCCGAACAGCCGCTTCGGCCCGAGCAGATCGCCGCGCCGGCCGGGGTCGAGCTCCTCGATGGTGCGGCGCAGCTCGGTGAGGTCGGTGCCCACCGTCGACTCCGACGCCATGGCCTTGACGGGACGCTCGAGGAAGCGATTGGACTGGCCCGCGGCCTCGGCGATTTCGCGCCGGCCCATGTTCGTGAGCTGCTCCACTTTTTGCCCGAATTCCGGGCTATTCGCGTCGAGCGCGACGAGCTCGCCGATGAAACCGTCGACGCGCTCCGAGAGCGCGGACTTTTGCGCGTCATCGAGCGGCACGAGGCCTGCCGCGCGCTCCGCCGCCACCGGCTTCACCGGCGCGGGCGGCGTCAAGACCAGTTCAGGTTCCGTTTCCGTCGCCATCTCGCTCCCACCATCATCACGGATACAACGTTACGAACCATGAGGATGCGGGGGATCGGCGTGGCCGGCAAGCCCACCGCCACGCGCTCGTAACGCGCCGGCGCTCTACGGCGACAGGGCTTTCATCGGCTGATTCTGCGGCTCAGCGCCGCGGACGCCCACACGAGGGGGGAGTGAGCTCGAAGGTGCCTCGCGCAGGGCTGCGGGCTCAAGCGCCGCTTTGCGTCCACGCGACCGAGCGCGTCCAAAGCTCGGCGGCGAGCGCCGCGTCCTGCGCCGCGGCGCTCGCCGCGCGCACCTGACACTCGTCGTAGTAGAGCGCAGTCTGCTCCGCAGCCGCCTCGGAAGTCGCGCAGTAGAGCGTGGTCCGCGCGCCCTCTTCGGGCGAGATCATGCCGCGCAATCGCAACAGCGGGAACAGCCAAGCAGGGACCTCACGCCAAACTTCGGTCGCGACGACGCCTGGGTGCAACGAATATGTGTGCACACCGCTCCCTTGCAGCCTGCGGCCGAGCTCCGCGCTGAACAGCACGTTCGCGAGCTTCGAGACCTGGTAGGCGCGCACGCCGGTGCCCCGCGTCGGGCGCCGCACATCGTCCCAGTCGATGCCGGCGGTGCGCCGGTGCGCGCGGCTCGCCACCGTCACGATGCGCGCGGGCGCCGACGCGCGGATGCGCGGCAAGAGCAAGTCGGTCAGCAGAAAATGGCCGACGTGGTTGACCCCGAACGCGAGCTCGAAGCCCGACTTCGTCATGCCGCGGGCGCCGGCGAGGCCCGCGTTGTTGATCAGCAGATGCAGCGGCTTCCCGCTCGCGAGGAACTCGCGCGCGCATGCCCGTATCGAGTCGAAATCGCCCAGCTCGAGCGGCAAAAACTGCACGTCTTGCCCGGTCTCGGCGTGGATCTTTTCCATGGCCGGTCGCGTGCGCTCGAGCGAGCGACAAGCCACGAACACCTGTGCGCCGCGGCGCGCCAGCTCGCGCGCAGTCACCAACCCGATGCCGGTGTTCGCACCGGTCACGAGCGCGACCCGGCCGGTGAGCGCGCCTTCCGTCGCTGACGAAGTGTCCATGCCCGCTGCGTAGCACGCGCTTCCGAGCTCGCGACGGCGGACCCGGTGACGACGTCGTGACGACCGATGCGCGAGCAGGTCGCTGACGCGCTTCGGTCAGTGACGGCCTACTTCTTCGGCTGCCAGATCCCGAACACCGCGCCGGTCGGGTCGCGCACCACGCTGAACGTGCCCTCGGAAATGGCCACGGAGTCGCGCAAGATCTGCCCGCCGAGCTCGCGCGCCCGCTTGGTCGCGCGGCTCACGTCCGCAACGGCCACGTACGGCACCCAGGTCGTGGGCACGTCCTCACGGTTCGCAGTCAAGCCCAGCAGCAAGTCTTGGAAGGTCGTGTAAGGACCGTTCGGGGTTTGCGCCTCTTCGCTCTTCCAACCGAACAGCTCGCCGTAAAAAGCGCGGGCGCGGCCGGGATCGCCGGTGTGGAGCTCGGTGTAGGCGATGGGATTCACAGGGCTGGTCATCGTTTGCCTCCTCGCCAGACGATGTACGGGGGGCGTATGACAGCGTGCTGTCATGAATCCGCGCGCGCGTTCACAGCCAGTGCTTCTTGCGGAACCAGCGCCAGATGGCGAACGCGACCAGCGCGAACGTGCCCCACACGAACACGTAGCCGTGACGCCACTGCAGCTCCGGAATGCCCCGGAAGTTCATCCCGTATACGCCCGCGATGAAGCTCAGCGGCATGAAGAACACGGAGTAGATCGCGAGCGTGCGCATCACGTCGTTGGTGTCGTTGGCGGCCAGCGAGAGCTGGATCGCCAACAGGTTGCGCAAGTCTTCGAGCAGGTTGTCCGCGAAGAACAACAAGCTCTCGATGCGCTCGCGCAAGTCCTGGCAGAGCGGCAGGCTGCGCTCCGAGCGCGGCACGAAGTGCTGTACCGCGTTGAGGGTATGCCAGAGCATGCGCTTGATGACGGTCAGGCGCGCTTGCGTGCGGAAGATCGCCGTCCAGTGCGCGGCATCGCGCCGGTCGGTCAGCAGCGCGGCCTCGAACGCGTGGATCTGCGCCTCGGCCTCCTCGAGCGGCGCATGGTACGTCTCGACCGCCCCCACCAGCACCTCGAGCATGACGGTGAGCAGGTACACGGGACCGGGCGCGTCGTGATACTTGCGCAAGATCGGACGCAGGAAATCTTGGTCTCGTCGATGCGCCGTGATCAGGAAGCGATTGCCGAGGAAGACGGCGACCTTGCGCGTCAAGCTCTGGACGCTGGTGTCCTCCGCGGGAGCCTCCGCGTCGAAAGCGCGAACGATCAGAAACGTCACATCGCCCGACTGCTCGTGCTTAGGCAGGTGGAGCGGTTCTAGACAATCGGCCACCAACGTGGGGTGGAGGCGATAGCTCTGGGCGAGCGTCCCGAGCTCGGATGCCGTCGGATCGCTGACGTCCAACCAGATGGGAACAGGCGGCTGTCCTTCGCGTCGGATCTCTTCGATCATAGCGCCCCCCGGCGACCCATGAGCGTACACCAAACGCTCGCGCGCAGCCGGAAGCACAAGCAGATTTCAAGGTAGCCTCGATCACAGCCAGTTCTTGCGCTGCGGGTTCACCCAGGGGCTCTGACACAAGATGCAGTCATCTCCGTAGAAGTACTTGCGCGCGTCCTGATCGCCGTACACCCAAAGCCGCAGCCAAGCGATCGCCGGGGCGCGCTCGTCCCCGGCATCCCAGAGCGGATACAGATGATCGGCGCCCGTGAGCGTGGCGTAGAACGTCTGGACCCAGGAGCGATCGAAGGTCGGCGTGACGAACAGGTCGGCGGAGACGAAGTCGTCGTCGGTCCCGGTGAACAAGAGCAGCGGGCCGTGGAGGAGCTCGGCCGTCCCCTGCAAGCCGTGAAAGGAGACGGTGGCGATCACGTTGGGATGGCTGCCGGTATCGACCGCCGCGCCCCCGCCGAGCGAATAGCCGATCGAGACCGCGCGCTCAGGATCGAGCTTGCCTTGCAGATCGCCCGCTTGATCGTTTTGCGCAATGAGCCAATTGAGCCCATCGGTCATCAGTCCCGAGTCCACAGCGCTGCTGTTGCTCGCGATGATCACGAAGCCGTGCGACGCGATGGTGCCGAGCAGCACCGGATAGAAGCTGGGATCGGTGATGATGCCGTTTCCCCAGGTCGCGATGGGGTGGCGAAAGCCGCCCTCTCCCAAAGTGAAAGGTCGGACCAGCGTGTAGTCGCCGTTTGGCCCGGTATTTTCGATCGTGACCGTGTCGAACGGACCGGGGGCGCCGTAATCGTCGGCGGGCGGGAGGGTCATGCCCGTCGTGTCGCCGCTCGCGGGCGGGTCAAAATCCGGGATGTCGATGCCCGGGAAGATCTCGAGCTTGGTCGGATCCTGCGCTTTGTCTTGCGGAGCGGGCGAGCCATCCGCACAGGCCGCGAGGGCGGCGCCAAAGCACGCTCCCAGACGAATCGCTGTCGTCCGCAACGAAGAATCAGACATGACGCCTCCCGATGGCACGGCGCTGGCCGGCAGCGCGGGGGCGATATTCACATCAAGACTCCGAAAGATGTCTACGGAACTGCGCTTCGTCTTGCGCGGCGCAAAGGATGTCGTGCCCTGTCTGTTCTTGGCCCATCGCGCCACAGGGCGCCGGCTCTCAGCGACCGGCGACCGCCACGAGCGGAGTCAGAGATAGCAGGCCGCCTCCGCGTCGAGCGCGTACGCCAGCTCACGTGGGTCTGCCAAGAGCCGCGCGTCGCTGTATACACTCAGACGCAGACGTTCTGCATAGCTGACGGCCGTGATGCCCACGCCGAGGTAACCCGAGACCGGCGCCCACACGCTGACATCGTTGAGCGGATAGCCAGCGATGCGCATCGGCGCCTCGATGCCCGGGACGTCGCTGAGCAAGAGCGAAGCCTTGCGCGAGAAGACCTCGAGCGCGATGTGCTCGAGCTCGCTGCTGGCGATCCCCACCGCGTCGAGCACGGCGAACGCGACGACCGCGTCATCCTGCGCCTTGAGCCGATCCATATGCTCCTTGACGGTCTGAAAGCGCTGCGCGCGATCGGACAGCCCGACGGGAAGGTCGAGGAAGACCAGCCCGAAATGGTTGCCGAGACCCGTGTCGTCGCGATCGCGGAGGAACATGGGCACGAGCGCTCGGAGTGTGAGCCCTTCCGTTCGCACGCCTTGTTCGCGCAAATAACGGTGGAGCGCCCCGGTCACCAGCGTAGCCAACAGATCGTGCAGACTGCCTCCGAGCTGCTTGGCCTTCGCCTTGAGCGTCGGAAGCGGTAGGGCCTCTGCACGCGCCGCGCGCTTGCGCGGGCCGAGCGCACCTCGCAAGATGGTGGGCGGGTCGCTGGGCAGCAACAGCAGGCGACCGCAGGTGGTCGCATACGAAGCCGTTTTGGCCGCGAGCGCGCGCACGTTCAGCTCCGTCGGCGGCCTGCGCAGGCCCGGCTCGGTCAGAGGCTCGTCTCCCGCGCCGTCGCACACGCCGAGCAGTACGCGCATCAGCGCCATGCCATCGGCGAGACAATGATGAAAGCGGCTGACGATCGCGGTGCCGCCGGGCGCGTCGTCGAACACGTAGGTCTGCCAGAGCGGCCGCGTCGGATCGAGTCGCGTGCTCATGAGATCGCTGACCACCGCAGCGAATGCCGCCTCGTCCCCGGGCGCCGGGACGCGCAGATGGTGTAGATGGGAGCGCAGGTCGAACTGTGGATCGGGCTCCCAGCGCGGCGCGAGCAGCGGCCGTTGCGCATCGACCACGCGCAGGTGAAAGCGCTCGTGCGCCAAGAAGCGCTCCTCGGTGACGCGCGCGATGGCCTCGAAAGGCACCTGGCCCTCGAGCGTCAGCGCCGTGGTGATCACCATCGGGTTGACGGGGCTGTCCATCCGCAACCACGCCGCGTCCACGTGACTGAGCGGCCTCGACTCCTCATTCTTACGCATCTCGAGCTTCACCTAAGCGCGGGCGCCGGTCGCGGAAAGCCCTCCGCATAGTACGGATCGCGCGGCGGTGCGGTCGTTTTGATTCGTCGTGCGCCGCGCAAGCTTTGCGCGCAGGTGTGCGATGCCTCCGTGGTCGGGCTCGGCGCGCTGGAGATCGCGGAGCGCTTTGGCGATGACTGCCGCGCACGTGCGCGTGCTCCGCCACCGAGCGCTGTCGGCCTTGCGACGATGTTTGGACGCCGGCGCGGAGGCGACGTCATGACGAAGCCCTGCGCACAGCGCGTGGCAGATGAGCGTGGCGCCGAGACGGTGGC
>CAZYWR010000887.1:0-4400 GCA_964651185.1 uncultured Polyangiales bacterium | reverse complement strand
GCTCGAGCTCGATCCGCGCGCGCCCAACTTCGGCGCCCTTTTGTCGTCACCCAAGCTCGCGTGGAGCGCGGCGCCGATCGCCGGGCGACTGGGCGGAGCGCTCGGCGTGCCCGTCGCGGTCGATACCGACGTCAACGCGGCGGCGGTCGCCGAGCAGCGCCACGGCGCGGGGAAGGGCGCGGATCCCTGCGTGTACGTCACGGTCGGCACAGGCGTCGGCGTGGGCGTGTGCATCGGCGGCACGCCGCTCCACGGTCTGCTGCATCCCGAGCTCGGCCACCTGCCGGCGCTCCCGTTGTGCGACTTCGCGGGCGTGTGTCCGTTTCATGGCCGCTGCCTCGAGGGCGTCGCTTCGGCGCGCGCGCTCACGGCGCGTACGGGCAAGCCCCCCGATCTGCTGGCGGACGACGATCCGCTGTGGGAGCTCGAGGCGCGTTACTTGGCCCAGCTGCTCTCCGCCTGCGTGCTCGCTTACGCGCCGCGGGCGATCGTGCTCGGAGGCGGCGTGCTCCAGCGCACCGGTCTGCGTGAGCGCGTGCGCGCAGCGCTGAGCGCTTCGCTCGCGAGCTACGTGCCGCGTCGCGAGCTCTCGGCGGACGGCGTCCGCGAATATGTGCGTGCGCCGTACTTGGGGGAGCGCGCGGGGCTCACGGGGGCGTTCTTGTTGGCGGAGGCGCGGACTTCGCCCTGAAGCGGCGAGGGTGTCCGTGGCATCTTCAAGGACTTGGTCGCACACGCGGCGCGCGCCTGGGCGCGCGGGAGGTGCGCGGTGCCGGCGGTGCGAACCCGTGCGCTGCCGTGCGCGCAGCGAGCCCGCACCGGCCCTTGTGGGGCAGCACGCGATCTGAAAAGATCCGTGGGCGCGCACGGAATGGACCCGAACCAGGGGCCTGTTACGCTCACGCCGGGTACCGGCGAGCGCGTGCCCGAGCGCCAGATCCGTTCTAGGACCCGGTGCGTACTCGAACCGGCCCTCGGGCGTCGCAAGGTCACCGATGAGCAGCGAACATCTCAAGCTCGTGCCCGCCCCCCCTTCGGGAACTACCGATACCCTGATCGGCCAGGTGCTCGACGGGCGCTACGAGATCGAGAAGGTGCTCGGCGAAGGCGGCATGGGCCTCGTGTACAAGGCCCGCCACGTGACGCTGGGCAAACCGCTGGCGATCAAGGTGCTCAAGGCCGAGGTCTCGAAAGACCAAGAGATCGTCCAGCGCTTTCGCCAGGAGGCCCAGAGCGCCACCGCGATCGGCAACCATCACATCATCGACATCAGCGACTTCGGCGTGCTGTCGGACGGCTCGACCTACTTCGTGATGGAGTACCTCGACGGCATCGCGCTCACGCGCGCGATCGAGCCTGGCAAACCGCTGAAGGCGAGCCGCACCATCCACATCGCCAAGCAGCTGTGCCGCGCGCTCGGCGCCGCGCACGAGGTCGGCATCGTCCATCGCGACTTGAAGCCGGACAACATCTATCTCATCTCGCGCGGCGGCGATCGCGACTTCGTGAAGGTGCTCGACTTCGGCATCGCGAAGGTGGGCGGCCAAAAGAGCAAGCTGACGCAGGTCGGCCAGGTGTTCGGCACGCCCCATTACATGTCGCCCGAGCAGTGCGCGGGCACCGCGGTCGATCGGCGCACGGACATCTATGCGCTCGGCGTGATCATGTACGAGATGGCCTCGTCGCGCGTGCCGTTCGACGCCGACAACCTGATGGGCATCCTCACCAAGCACCTCTATGAAGAGCCGGTGAAGCCGCACGAGCTGCCGCCGCCCGTCGATGTCCCGCCGGCGCTCGAAGCGGTCATCATGAAGTGTCTGGCCAAGAAGCCGGACGCCCGCTATCAGACGATGCAAGAGGTGCTCGCCGATCTCGAGCTGGTCGAGCAAGGGCTGACGCCAGCGGCAGTGGTCGAAGGCGTGCGGCGCGCGTCGCAGGCGAGCGTGCGGAGCGAAGCGGCGCGCAGCCCCAACACCGGCCTCACGGTCGACGTCGGCAACTTCGAGCTGCCGAAGCGCAAAGGCCTCGGCCTCGCGCTCGGCGGCGGGGTCCTCGCGCTCGCGCTGGTCGGCGTGGGGGTCTTCGTGACGCGCGAGGAGACGGCACCCGTGACGCCCGAGCCCTCGGCGCAGGCGTCGAGCGCGAGCCCGCTGAGTGCGAGCCCGAGCGGGCCTGCCGCGACGCAGCCCAATACGTCCGCCGCGGGCGCCGAGCCGAGCGTTCCGCCGCCGGTGCCTGCGGCCGAGCCGAAAGCAGATCCAGGCGCGCCGGCCGCGGCCGAGGCGGGCGCCACGCGTGTGCAGATCGCGAGTACGCCGAGCGGCGCCGAGGTCTACAGCGACGGGGTGCTGCTCGGGCGTACGCCTTTTGAGATCGTCCGGCCAGAGCGCGGCGAGCCAGCGCTCGACCTCGTGCTCAAGGCGGCCGGTCACAAGGAGCTAGCGGTGCGGGTCACGCCGTACACGCAGGAGGAGCTCGCGGTCACGCTCGAGCGCAAGCGCACGGGCTCCGCGCCCGCTCCGCACGTGAGCGCACCGCCGCCCGCGAAGCCGAGCGAGCCGCCCAAGCAAGAGGAGCCGCGGCGTCCGCGCGTGCGGCCCTCGACCGAGGTGCTCGATCCCTGGAACTGAGGTCCCGCTGACCTGCGCGCGCGCCGCTGAGCTATAGCGCATCGCGCGCACAAGAGAGCGGCTCCGTGCAGGCGACGCGTGAGGAGCGTTGCCGGGGTGGTTCCGAGCGACTAGCTTCCGGGGCCGATGAGGACGTTCAGGCTCTGTCGTCGCAGCTCGATCGCGTGGAGTCTCGCGGCTGCGGTCCTCGTTCCTGCCTGCAATCTGCACAATCCGGGCGTCACCCCCGACGAAGCCGCGATCAGCTATCCGTCCGCGTTGGCGCTCTCGAGCGAGACTCCACCGCGCTTTTTGTACGTGGCCAACTCGAACTTCGACCTCCGCTACAACTCCGGCAGCGTGCACGTGTACGACCTGACGAAGCTCGATCAGATGCTCGCGAAGTATGCTTGCCGAACGCTCGACAAGACGCTCCCGCTCAGCGACGGCGGCACCTTCACCGTGCCCAACTACACGCGCTACCCGAGCAGCGGGATCGACGCCGGGGACGCGATGGACGCGAGCGAGCCGGGCAGTGATGCCGGCGAGTCGAGCGACGGCGCGAGCGGCGACGACGGCGGCGACTTCTCCGGGCCTCCCGACGCCGGGCCGATCGCGCTGTCCTCGGACTACGCCGCCCCTTCGCTCTACGGCGACGCGCGCGGCTCGTTGTGCGACGATCGCGATCCGCCAGCCTACGCGAACTGCTGCTTCTATCGGCACCCTGCGACCGATACGACGATCACCGACCGCGGCATCGATGACATCCGCGCGAGCTCGATGCGCATCGACAGCTTCGCCACGGGCATCGCGGCGGTCGCGCGGCCGGACGGCAGCCAGCGCCTGTACGTGCCGATCAGCAGCCGCAGCCGGCTCGTCTACATCGACGTGCACGACGGCGTCTTGTCGTGCGGCGATCAGACCGATCGCTGCACGCGCGGCCCGTGGCTGCACGGGCCCGACGACGTGCCGAACGACAGCTTCCCTGGCCAGCCTTCGGCGATCGCGGTGGGCACGCTCGCGCAGCTCGCGCCCGACGGCTCGCTGCCGGTTGGCAATCTCTCGCCCGACACGACCTTCATCGCAACGGCGCACGAGCTCGGCGGCTTTGGCCTGTTCCTCGATGAAATCGTGCCGCCCGCGACCGAGAGCGCGCCCGTGCTCGAGAGCGTCTTGTACGGCCTGCCCAGCCGGCCGACCTCGGTCCTGCTCGATCCTGCGCAGCGCGTGATCTACTCGGCCTCGGCGAACGCGCCGTTCCTGTCGCGCATCGGCCTGCGCATCGACGCGCTGCAAAGGCCCCCGCAGCAGACCGATGGGAAGCCCGCGCCGCGGGAGCTCCTGTACGAGAGCAGCGCGGTGTACGTGACCGGGCTCTCGCAGCCGAGCGACATCCGCTCGGTCGCGCTCGATCCCGACGACCCTGCGCACCTGTACGCGCTCGTGCGCGGCACGCAGGAGTCCGTGGCGTTCCTCGAGGTCGACCCCTACGCGCCGAACTTCACCGAAGCACAGCTGGTCGGCGCCGTTCGCGTGGGCTCGGGCCCGAGCAAGATGCTGCGGATCAGCATCGATGGTCGCCCGTTTTTGGTCGTGAGCTGCTACGACGCGGGGGCGATCTTCGTGATCGATCCCGTGCAGCGCGAGCTCGTCGCGGTCGTGCGCAACTTGTCTGGGCCGTTCGAGATGGTGTTCGACGCTTCGCGCAACTTGCTGCACGTCGCAGACTTTCGCGTCTCGGTGCTGCGTGACGTCGACAGGGCGGGGGTGGTCGACAAGTCCGACCCTCCA
>CAZYWR010000886.1:0-4262 GCA_964651185.1 uncultured Polyangiales bacterium | reverse complement strand
CTGCATCTTGCGCGCATCAGCGTGGCGCGAGCTAGTTTAAGGCGCCTCGATCGAGGCGCGCGTCACGTGTGTCGTGCCACGATATCGAGCAGCTTGTCGAGATCGATCGGCTTCCGCATGGATCCGGCGACGCCCAGCGTCGCGGCGCTCTGCGCGACGTCGTTGCCGGCGCTGATCACGAAGACGGGCAGCTCTTTCAGGTCGGGATCGTTCACCTGCTCCTGGCGAAACTGCAGCCCATCCATCACGGGCATCATCAGGTCGAGCAAGATGAGATTCGGCCGCGCTCCCCCACGCAAATAATCCAGTGCCTCGCGACCATTAGAGACCGCGCGCGCCGAGTAGCCATGATCGGTCAGTACGTCGACCAAAGCCTCCCGGATATCAGGATCATCGTCGACGACCAAGATCGATGGAGAAGTGCAGGCCACCGAGGCTCCTCGGACAAGGTCCACCGTGCGTCCACATTCTAGGACAGTGATCATGGGCTTCCTAGCGCAGCAGCGCGGTCTTCAGCAAGTTCTGCGTGCACTCTCCGAGCGGCCGAGCAGCGTGCGCTCCGTCGCGCCGGGCGAACGCGCGGACCACGCCCCCCATGCTGCATGACACGCGCGACGACGCGAGCGGACGGGGCTTTACGAGGCCCGGCGCGGGCGCTGGTCTTTGGAGCAGGCGCGACCCACGCATTGGTTGAGCTCGCTCATCTCGAACGGCTTGCGCAGCACCGGCACGGCGTGGGTCGCCAGGAACTGCTGCAGCTCTTCGTCGATCGCCGCGCCCGTCATCAGCACGAAGCGGCCAGCCAAGTCGGGACGCCGCCGCGACAGCTCGTGGTAGAACTCGATGCCGCTCATGCGCGGCATGCGCAGGTCGCACAGCACCAGGTCGTACGAACCGTCGACCACGCGCGAGAGCGCGTCGCTGCCCTCAGTCGTGACGTCGACGTGATGTCCGTCGAGCGCTCCGGCGAGCAGATCGCCGATCAGCGGCTCGTCATCCAGCACCAGAATGCGCTGCTGCGCGAGCGGCGCCGCGCAGTGCGATTTGCGGCCGCCTTCGGCGTCGGAGTCGCCGGGCCCCGCGCTCCAGACCGGCAGCTCGATGCGGAAGGTGGCGCCCTTGCCGAGCTCGCTGTCGACCGAGATGGTGCCGCCGAACGAGACGATCACGTCGCGCGAGATGCTCAGACCGAGGCCCGTCCCCTGCTCGGCCGGTTTGGTCGTGTAGAACGGCTCGAAGATGCGTGAGGTGAGCTCGGGCGCGATCCCGCAGCCCGTGTCCTGGAACTCGATCACCACCTGCTCGCCTCGTTGCGCCGCGCGCACGCAGATCTCGTTTTGATCGGGGGCGCCCTCCGGGATCGCTTGGGCGGCGTTGATCAGCAGGTTCAGGAACACCTGCGCGAGCCGCGCCTCATTGGCGCGCACGCCCGGCAGGTGCCCGAGCTCGAGCTTGAGCCGTGCGCGCGTGCGAATGTGCTGCATCGCCAGCCGCGCCGCCGCGTCGATCGCGCGCAGCACATCGACGTGTTGCATCTCTTCGCCGCTGCCGCGCACGAACGTGGAGAGCAGACGCACGATGAACGCGATGCGCTCGGCGCCGTCGCGCGCCGACTCGATGTTCTCGAACAGCTTGGCCCCGAGGCCGAGCGCGCGTTCAGGCGCCGCCATCAGCGAGCGCTGGCGCGAAGAGGCGAGCTCGAGGTTGCCGAGCACGTAGGTGAGCGGGTTGTTGATCTCATGGGCGACGCCGGCCACGAGCAAGCCGAGCGCGCGAATACGCTCGAGCTCGACCGCCTTCGCCGCGAGGCGCTTGCGCTCCGAAGCCAGAATGATCTGATCGATCACCGTGCACAGGCGATCGAAGTCGACCGGCTTCTTCAGGTACGCGTCGGCGTCGATCGCTGCGGCGTACGGCGAAACGTCCGCGGAGAGCGCGATCACCGGAATGTCGGTGAGCGCGGGGCGCCGGCGCTGCTCGACGCGGAATTGCCAGCCGTTCATCCCCGGCATCATCAGATCGAGCAAGATCAGATCTGGGTGGCGGCCGCCTTCCATGTCGCGCAGAGCGAGCTCCGCGCTGCCGTAGGACAGCACCCGATAGCCGGCGTGGCTCAACAGACTCTCGAGCGCCTCGCGGATATCGTCGTCGTCCTCGATCAGGGCCACCACGGCGTGCGTGCCAGGAGCCTCACGCGGAGCACCGTGTCGCGAGCTCGTCGCAGTAAGCCCCAAGCCCGGCCCTTCCGACATCCTGTCCCCCTGCGATCGAGGTGGCCCCGACAGGTTCACGATACCCCGTGCGGACGTGTGCTTCCAGGCCAAGAACGAAGGGCCTCGAACACTTTCTAGGTGCGCGCGGGTGATGACCTGCTTCCACTAGCCAGCGAGCTTGCGCTCCTCGCAAACGGGCATCGCACAGGCCCGATTGCGTCTGCAGACCCACGATGCCGGCGTGCCGAAGTGCGGCATTCAGACGCACACCGCGGCGTCTTGCCACCCGCTGACAGCGCGCCGCGCGGCGTGCGTTCGCCCGCGCCGTGCGCGCGCGCGTCTGGGTCGACGAGCGGCACTTTTGCGCCCTTTTTCCGACAGCGTACGACGGTATATGGGCGGCTCCCAAACGGGGAGCGACGTTGACAGGGCGGGCCCCCGCATGAAAGCATTTAAGAACTGAGTTGATGCCATGATTGTCCGGCAAGACCTGACCCACTGGCAGCCACGCGAGCTCGTGCTTCAAGCCGGCCAGCAATCGCTCGAGCTCTTTCTGGCTGGCTGCGAGAGCCGATTCTTCCTCGTGGTGATGCTCGATGATCCCAATTCCGAGCTGGCCACCGGCCTGTTGGCGCTCGAGGCCGCGAGCCGCGGCGGCGAGGCCGACGGGCTCGCGTTTCGCACGGTCGTGCGCGACATGGACGCGACGCTCGTAGGCGACAAGCTGACGGCGGCGGCCGTGGTCGCTCAGAAGGCGATCAAAGGCCTGAACCTGGCGCCCGCGCCGGGCACCACGTCCGACCGCATCCCTGCAGAGCTCCTGCGCGCGCCTTGCCACGTGATCCCGATCCGCAAGCGCGCAGAGGGTTCGTTCCTGCAGCACGTTTCGGTGGGGCGGGCGCGCAACCACGACATCGTGCTGCGCCACCGCAGCGTCTCGAAATTCCACGCCTGGTTCGAGATTCACGACGGCACGCGGCTCTTGGTCAAAGACTCCGAGAGCCGCAACCATACCTTCGTGGACGGGCAGCAGGTGGCCAATCGGGTCGAAGTGGTGCCCGGCCAGACCGTCAGGTTTGGTTCGGTCGAGTGCCGCGTGTGTACGGGCGAGAGCCTGTGGCGCGCGCTCCACGCCTAGACTCAGGCCCGATCCTACGGCTCAGATCTGGATCGCGCGCTGGGTGAGCGCGCGCAAGAGGCCGAGCGGCTTCGCATCGGGGCGCACCTGGCGGTGTGCGTTTTCGACCAGGGCGTCGATCGCGAACGTCCAGGCTGTCGGCCCGAGATCGTGCCCGAGGCCTTCGATGACCGCGAGGCGCGCGCCGGGGATGGGCGCCGCGGTGAGGCGGCCGGCGAGCGGCGGAATCAGCGGATCGTTGGCGCCGTGGATGACCACCGTGGGCACGCGCAGCTCGCGCAGCGCGCGCGTGCGCGCGGGTGCGGCCAAGATCGCGGCGAACTGACGCGCGAAGCCGCGCGGGCTCAGGCCGCGATCGAACTGCAGCGCGGCGAGCTCGCGCAGGCGCTCCTCTTCGCTGCGGTGGGGCGACGCGCCGATCACGCGCACGAGCGCGAGGAAGTGCTCGATGGCGTGCTCGCGGTTGCGGGGCGGGCGCGCCATCAGCGCGCGCAGCGCGCCGAAGCTCGGCATGCTCAGCCAGAACTCGCCCGGGCCCGACATCATGATCGCCAGCGAGCGCACGCGCTCCGGGTAACGCAGCGCCACGCACTGCGCGACCATCCCACCGAGCGACATGCCGACCACGTGCGCGCGCTCGAGCCCGAGCGCGTCGAGCAAGCCCACCGTGTCGTCGGCCATATCGTCCAGCGTGTAAGGCGCCTCGACCGGCCGCCCGAGCGCGCGCCGGAGCAGCTGGCGCTGCACGTCGGGCGTGCCGAGCGAGTCGAGCCGGCTCGACTCGCCTACGTCGCGGTTGTCGATGCGTATAACGCGGAAGCCGCGCTGCGCGATCTGCTGTCAGAACGACTCGTACCAGAGCACACGCTGCGCGGCGATGCCCATGATTATCAGGAACGGTTCGCCCTCTC
>CAZYWR010000885.1:0-2169 GCA_964651185.1 uncultured Polyangiales bacterium | reverse complement strand
CGCGCCCCTACAGACGCGTTTCTTTATCTCTCCGAAGCCTAACCCCCACTGCTGCCCGGCGACTAGCTCTCGCCGGAGGCCCGGCCATC
Source organism: uncultured Polyangiales bacterium (assembly GCA_964651185.1). Lineage (GTDB taxonomy): Bacteria > Myxococcota_A > Polyangia > Polyangiales > DASUME01 > DASUME01. Next base: position 2,080 of record CAZYWR010000885.1, on the reverse strand, counting down.
GCGGCGCGACGAGTTGACCGCGTTCCGCGAGCGGGTCGCGCGCGAACAGGCGCTCGGTGCACGCGAGCACGCGCTCCTCGATCGCGTCGGTCGGCGTCTCGCGATAGGCGCGATCGAGCAACGCGCAGGCGCGCGCCGCGTCCTCGAGCTCGTCTTCGCTGAGCTCGGCGGCGCGCACCAAGAGCTCGGCGCGGCGCGCGGGCGCGCTGCAGCGCTCCACGCAGGCTTCGAGCGAGGTGAGCACGGCCGCGAAGTCTCCCCCGGCGCGACCGGCCCGCTCGAGCGCGCGCTGAAATGGTTCGTACTCGGGAAAGCGCAGCGCGGCCTCGGTCGCCGTGCGCAGGGCCGCCGCTGGCTCGCGCTCCCGCAGATCGTGCTGGGCAATGACGATCGCCTCCTCGAGCAGGTCGCGCGCCAGCGGTGGCGCGGCTCGGTCGGCGAGCTCGATCAGCAGCATGACGGCCCGTGTGGGGGCTTCGGCGCGTAACAGGCCGAGCCCGCGTGCGAGGGCGTCCGGCGGGGGTGCGAACGGCTCCGTTTGCGCTGCATCAGCGGGGGACTTCAGGGCCTCGGCGACGAGCTCGGCCGCACGCGCGGCCCCCTCCGGCGTGGAGAGCGCGCACAGCGCTCGCTCGAACAGGCGCTCGCGGCGCTCGGCGTCCGAGCCTGCCTGATCGTAGAGCACGTGCAGCACGGCCTCGAGCCGCGCAGGTTCGCCGGCCTCCGCGTAGATCGCCGCGAGCCGCTGGAGCGCTTCGAGGTCTTCGGGCGCACGTTGCAGCAGGCGCAAGAGCGCGCGGGCTTCGGCCCAGGCGCGTCCTTCCGCGCGCTCGAGCGCCACCAGCTTGCGCAGCTCGGCCGGCTGAGCGGCGCGCGCGGCATGCGCGATCGCGCGCTCGAACAGCGCGCGCTGCAGCGCGCGGTCGCCCAGCGCGGACGCGCGTTCGAGGGCCCACGCCAAGAGCGGTCGCGCTTGTTCGCCCAGCCGGTCGAGGGCGTCGAGCGCGGTGCCGACCGCGCGTTCCGGCGAGGAGAGCGCCGCCAGCTGCGTGAGCCCGCGCTCCGCCACGAACAGCGTGGACGCCGCGAAGCGCTCCGGGCTCAGCGCCGCGTGCAGGGCTTCTGCCAGCGCGTCCGCGTCGCGGCCCGTCCTCTGCAGCGCGAGCAGCGCGCGCACCGGGAAGTCGTCTTCCGGACAGAGCGCCGCGAGCGCGCTGAGCGCCGCGCGCTGACCGTGCGCATCCGACGCTGCGAACGCGGCGCGTGCCAGCTGCCGCAGGACGGGCGGCGTATCCCCGAGCGCTGCGCGCGCGGCTCGTAACGCGGGCAGCTGGCGCTCCGGGACGAGCAAAGCGGCATCCTCGAGCAGCGCCAACGCCGCTTCGGCGCACTCGGCGTCGCAGGCGAGCGCGGTATCCGCCGTGTCGACCGCGAGCTCGCGCTGACCTGCGCGCCGCTGCGCGCGTGCTAGCCGCATCAGCGCGTGGGCGCGCGCCCGCGCGGAGCCGGCGTGCTTGGCCAGGTCGTGCAGGGCCGCGGCGAGCTCGCCGATTTCACCGTGTGCTTGGGCCAGGCGGTAGGCGAGCACGCGCGCTTCCTGGCCGGCATCGGCGCGCGCCAGCACCCCGCTCAAAGCGGCGCGCGCCCGGTCGACCCGCCCCGCGCGCAGCTCGCGGCGAGCGAGCGTGAGATAAGCCGCGGCGCTCGGATGCGTGCGCGCCTGCCAGGCCGCGAGCGCGCATAGCCCGCGCGTGTCGTCTTCGAGCTGCAGCAGGCCTTCGAGGCCGCGCAGCGCCTCGGGCTGCCCCGGCTGCCGCTCCAAGATCTTCTCGAGCAGGCGCCGTGCGCGCGCGCGCCGGGCGGGGTCGTGGCGCATCGAGCCGGCCAAGGCCAACAGCGGCTCGGTCCGCTGATCGGCCGGAGCGGCGCGCACCGCGGCGTCGAGCTCGCTCAGCGTCTGCTCGAAGCGCGCCGCGTGCTGATCGATCTCGAGCATTCGCTCCGGGGCGAGCGCCACGCCGAGCGCCTGCGCGCACTCGGCCGCGAAGCGCGCGAGGGGTGCCGTGTGGCTCTCCTGGAG
>CAZYWR010000884.1:0-2571 GCA_964651185.1 uncultured Polyangiales bacterium | reverse complement strand
CGTCCAGGAGCTCGCGCTGCGCGAGCAAGCGCGGGTCGAAGCGTCGCGCGAGGTGCGCACGTTCGAGGTGTTGACCGAGCGCGAGCGCGAAGCCGAGCGGACGAACGCGCGCGCGCTCGAGCAGCGTGCGGCCGACGAGGTGGCGAGCGCGCGCAGGAGCGGCTCGTGAAGGCCGCGGACAAAGGCGTCGATGTGACGGGGCTGTCGGCGCGCGTGACGCCGGGCGGCGAAGCGAGCGAACGCGAGCCGCGCGCGCAGGCGGACGCGTTTCAGGCGCTGCTCGCCGAGGCGGCGGAGCCGGAGGCGCGGGCGCTCAGTCCGGTGAATGGTGAATCGCCTCGCGAGCTGGCTGCGGGCGCCGGCGCGGGCCCGGATGCGGGCGGCGCTGCCGAGGAGCGGGCTGCCGGCGCGCAGGGTGCCGCGGCACGCGCGGCCCGCGAGACGGGGTCACGCGCAGGTTTGCCGGGAACGCTCCCAGGGCAAGCGGGGACGGTGCCCTCGGGAGCAGCTTCGGCGGGCGCCGCGGGCTCGGCGAAATGGCTGGCGCACGGCGCCCGAGCGCCCGCGAGCGACGAAGGCGCGAATGCCGCCGGACAGGCGCCGGCGAACGGAGCGCAAGCGGCGAACTCGTCGCAGCGACGCACGGGGCAGGATGCGGCGGCGCGCACCTGGGACGAGCTCTTGCCGGCGAATCGGGGTGGGTTAAGCGTGCAGGCGCGCACGCAGCGTTCGAGCGGCGCGCTCGCGGCCGGCGGGGGCCTGGAGACGAGCGCGCCGCGCGCTGCGGCTCGCGCCGACGGGAGCGCGGCGACCGAGCCATCGAGCGCGTCCGCGGATCTCGCGTCCGCGCGCATCGAGGACGGTTTGCCGGCGGGCGAGCCCAGTGCCGGCGCGCTCGGCCAGGACGCGAGCCCGGCTGCGATGCAGGCGCTGCTCGGTCACGTCGCGGCGGCCGTCGCGCGGATCGTGGCGCCTGCGCCGGATGCCGGCGCGCAAGTCACGCCGCCGGCGGACCGCGCGGCCGTGGCAACGCCTGCGGACGCGAACCACCACGGTGTTGCACTCGGTCGCGCGGCGGCTCCGCCGGCGCTCGCAGGAGCGGCGCCGGACGGCGTAGAGCGCACCTCTCCGATGGCCACAGACGCATTCGCCGCGCTGGGCGCGCGCATCGGCGTAGCGGCGCATGCGGGTGGAGCGGCAGACGCGCGCGGCGCTCAGGGCCAAGGTACGTTCGATGCTGCGCTCGCATCGCTGACGAGCGCGGCGGCGCAGGGGCACGGCGCGAGCATCTCCAGTCGCAGCGCGCACGCGCCGGCAGCGGCCGCGACGGCGAGCGCCGGTGCGGCTGGCCCGCTCGCAGAGAGGCCGATCGCGCACGCGTTGGCGAACGATGCGGCCAGCGCTCCGGGCCACGGCGCGACGCGCGGTGCGGGCACGAGCTCCGCGTCCTTCGCGCAGCGCGCGAGCGCGCCCTCGCTGGCGACGAGCGAGGCCCCAGCGGCGAACACGAGTGGCCGGGCAGCCGCCGGCCCGGGTGCGAACGCGCAGGCGTCGGCGGCCGATGCGGCGAACGCGACGAGCTCGCCGGCGCGCGCGGATCGCGCTGCAGCAGGTCTTCCGGGACCGCGCGCGAACGCAGAGCAGGGGAGAACGAACAGCGCTTCGGAAATGACGCGAGCGCCAGGAATGCCGGGCGTGCGCGCTACCTCGGCGGACGCTGGCACCTTCGCGGTGCCGGCGTCCGCGCACACGCGTGCGGGCGAGTCCTCCGCTTCTTCGATCGCCGGAGAGACGGCGCCGGGGAGTGCGTCTGGCGATTTGCCCGCGCAGTTCGGGCGCTCATTCGCGCGCGCGTCCCATGCCGATGCTGCCGTGCCTTCGATGGCGCAGGCCGGTGGCGCAGCAAACGCGCGTGGACCGGCGGCGGCAGGCGCAGCGCTGCGCGGCGTCGCCGGCTCACCGGCGCAGGCCGAGGCGCCGGCCAACGCAGCGGTGCCGCCTGTCGCGAGCGCAGCGAACGCAGGCGGCGCAGCGGCCTCCGTGCCGAACGCGGGAGCTCCGGGCGCTCGCGTCCAGGGCTCCCCCTCCGCGAATCCAGGAGTGCCTGCCGGATCGACATTGACGTCGGCCACTGCGGGTCAGGGCGCGGCTGCCGGATCGACGTCGACGTCGGCCACGCCCGCGAGCGCAGCGGGAGCGACGCTGCCGGCGTCTTCCCCGCAGCCCGCCGGTGCGGGCGGGCACGCGGATGCGGTTCGCGCAGCGTCCGCACCATCACGGTCGACGCGCGAGGCGGCCTCGGGGCCGCCAGCGCAGGCGGGCGCGACCCCCTCCACGGATACGCCGGCAGCAGCGGCGCGGGGCGACGCGAAGTCGGCGCGTGGCGGCGCGCGCGCGGGGGGCGAGCGAGGCGCTGCCGCAAGCACGTCCGGACCAGCCGTCCTCGCGTCAGACGCGCCGGCGACGCCCGCGACATCCATCCAATCCGACGCCGCGACGCCCCCTGCTTTGGCGCCCGCTCTAGGCGAGCCCCAGGCGCCGGCTTCCGGTGTCGCGAACGCGCGCGCGGTG
>CAZYWR010000883.1:0-16306 GCA_964651185.1 uncultured Polyangiales bacterium | reverse complement strand
GGGCGACTCGCATGCGCCATGATCGGATGAGAGCACGACCACGTAACGACCGCTGCCGACCCGCCGATCGAGCAGCGCGAACAGCGCAGCCAGCGTGCGATCGAGGCGCAACAGGTTGTCTTCGGCCTCGCGACTCTCGGGCCCGAACGCGTGGCCCACGTAGTCCGTCGCGGACAAACTCAGCGCGAGCAGGTCCGGTACCGCGTCTTGCCCCACGGGCTCGCGCGCGAGCAGCATATCCACGAACGAGAGCGCCAGCTCGTCCGCGAACGGCGTGGTGCGCAGCGCGTGGGTGAAGCGCTCGCCCTGCCCCGTCCCCAACCTGTGCGGAAAGGCGCAGCCGAGCAGCTCGCAGCCGCGGCGGTCGGGCAGGTCTTCCGCGGCCGTGTAGGAGCTCGGTCGCGCGAAGAGCTCCCAACTCCGCGCGCGGTAGCGCTCGAGCGGTTGGCTCGCGGCGAACGCTTCGACCCAAGGCGCGAGGCGTTCCGCGTAAAAGCGGCTGGTCACGAAGGAGCCCGCCCCGTCGTCGAGCCAATAGGCCACGCCGGCCCGGCCCGCCAGCAAGATCGCCGAGCGATCCTTCTCGGACACGCTGCGCACGAGCGCCTCCGGGCGTTCGCGCAACAGCACTTCGCCCAGGCTCTCGGCCAAGAGACGCACCGGCGACTTGCCCGGGCCGTGCGCCCCGAGCAGCTCGTTCGCGACGTCGTCGACCGCGTACACGCGCGCGCCCCGCTCCGCATTGCCTCGCTCGCGCGCTCCCCGCGCTTCGACCCACTCGTTCCCCACGATGCCGTGATCGCGGGGCGACGCGCCCGTGGAGAGCGTCGCGTGGCCGACGGCAGTCTCCGTCGCGCTGTGGGCGTAGGACGCGTTGTCGTAGACCACGCCCTCGTCGTACAGGCGGCGAAAGCCGTCGCGCGGCAGGCGCGAGAGCAAGCGCACGGGCATGTCCGCACGCAGCTGGTCGATCACGAGCAGCACCGTGAGCCCCAGGCCCGGCGGGCGCGCGACGGCCGGGCCGGAACGGGCGGGAGCGCTCGCGCAGGCGGCGACCAGGAGCGCCAGGCACGGGGGGAGGACGCGTCGCATCGCGCGCTGTGCTACGCCCGAGCGGTGCGCGCCGCCACTCCGTACTTTCGTTCGCTCACGCTTTTGTGTCTGTTCCTGGGCTGTGCGCCGGTGAAGAAGACCGGCTCGTATACGGATGACGCGCGCCGCGCGTACGACAAGGCGATGACCGCGTTCGAAGGGGAAGATTGCATCACGGCCGAGCCGCTGTTCCGCGACATCCGCGCCAACTACCCGTACACGCGCTACGCGGCGCTGGCGGAGTTGCGCGAGGCCGACTGCCTGGCCATGCAAGACAAGCACGCCGAGGCGATCGAGATCTACCAGCGTTTTGCCCGTGTGCGCGCCTCCCACGAGGACGTGCCCTACGCGCGCTTCAAGGCGGCCCAATCGCAGTTCGCGCAGATCCCGCACGAGTGGTTTCTGACGCCGCCCGCCCACGAGCGGGATCTGCGCGCCGCACGCGACGCGCTCAAGGACTTGCGCCGCTTCCTGCTCGACTTCCCGGAGTCGGAGCACGCCCCCGAAGCGGCCGGGATGGAGAAGAAGGTGCTCGCGCTGCTCGCACGGCACGAGCTGTATGTGGCCGACTTCTATCTCAAGCACGAGGACCCCGAGGCCGCCATCGGGCGGCTCCAGGGCATGCTGCGTAGCTACGAGGGGAGCGGCTTCGAGCCGCAGGCGCTCTTGCTGATGGGGCGAACGCAGCTGTTCATGCAAGACCGGCCGGCCGCGCACGCCACCTTCCGCGAGCTGATCGCGCGCTATCCGGAGTCGGGAAGCGCGGTCCAGGCGGAACGCTACCTGGCCGAGACCGGCGGTTGAGCGCGAGCTCACGCGAACTCGCGGGCACGTGACCGACCTCGCCGCGCGTGGAGCGGCCTCGCGCGGGGTGGGAGCTCGTCGGCTCGGCGGGCGGGGTCGCGTGTGGCCCCAATGCTCGGAGGTGCGGCTGAAATGACGTATTCGACTGAAGTTGCGGGCTCTCGAGCGTCAGGTTTACGCTAATCGAATGGACGAGCGGACGAAGCAGCTCCTGACCCTCGGGCGGGAGCACTACACGCGGGGCGAGTTCGACAAGGCGGAGCACTATTTCCAGCAGGTGCTCGAGCGCAACGTCTCGGCCGCCGACGTGTTCAATATGCTCGGGGTCATCTACCACGACCGCGGTCGGTTCGAAGAGGCACAAGCCGCCTTCGAGGAAGCCCTCTCCATCAACCCGTCCTACACCGAGGCCGCGCTCAACCTGGCGGTCAGCTACAACGACCTCGGCCGCTACGAAGACGCCAAACGCGTCTACCGCAACACGCTCGCCCAAGGCGCCAAGTGCGCGGGCGGTGTCACGCCTTACGTGAAGGGCAAGATCGCCAACCTGCACGCGGACGTGTCGCAAGCTTATATCGACGCCGGCATGACCAGCGAGGCCATGCACGAGCTGCGCAAGGCCGTGCTCTTGTGCCCGCATTTCGCGGATCTGCGGCTGCGGCTCGCGAACCTGTACCGCGAATCGGGCGACCTCGAGGCGGCGGCGTACGAGCTCGAAGAGGCGCTCAAAGTGAAGCCCTTGTACGTCCCGGCACAGATCGCGCTCGGCGTGGTGCGCTTCTCGCTCGGCGACGTGACGGGAGCGACGCGCTGCTGGCAGCGGGCGCTCGAAATCGATCCGCAGAGCCGCGCCGCGCAGATGTACCTGCGCATGACGCGCAACCCGCCCGTCACAGTCCCGCCACCCGCGGTCGGACAACCCTAAGCAACTTCGCTCTACCGACCGAGGAGCCCCTGGCGTGCGTCTCCGCCCGGGTGGCAATCGCGCGCCCCCACGGGAACGCCCTGGAAACCGCGGCGCATGCCGCAAGCGCGGCGTATACCAGCCTTCCAAGGGCCAGTGTAAGCTGCCGCCCCGTCGGGTTTGGTCTCGGTCTGCCCCCCAGACGCGAGCCCGGCTCACCTGGCGTTCGTCGCGCTTAGCGAGAGGGTTCCTATGAGTACTCTGGAGTTCTTGCAAGGGCAGCTCGAACGTCTGTTCGAGCTCGATGGAATGATGGCCCTGAGCAGCGAATTACTTGGGGTGGAGCCGTCCGAATTGGGCGGCACCGGCGCGAAGGGCACGTTCGCTCGCGCACTCGTGCACCACGCCGAGTCTCACGATGGCCTGGTGGTGCTCGCGGAGGCCATCCGCGTTTCGGCGGGAGAAAAGAGCGAAGAGCTCACGGCGCTCCCGAACATCGATGACGAGCTGCCGGCCGGCAGCGAGGTCCGCTCGTTTCGCGTGCTGCGCCTGCTCGAGCAGGGGCCGCTCGCCACGACTTACCTCGCGGAGCGGCCCGCCCCCGACAACGGTCACACGGAACGCGTCCAGCTCAAGGTGTTTCGGCGCGAGAGCACGCGCGACCGCGTGGCGACTTGGCGGCTGTTGACCGCGGCGCGGGCGCTCAAGGAGGTGCGCCACACCGGGTTGGTCGCCATTTATGACGCGGGAACGCTCCCGGACGGCCGCGTATTCGTGGCCAGCGAAGCGACCGAAGGCGAATCGCTGGCCGAGCGCCTCGAGCGCAGCGGGCCGCTCCGGCTCGACGAGCTCCGCCCGATCGTCCGAACCTGCCTCGAAGGGCTCGCAGCCCTGCACGGACGCGGCCTGCTGCACGGCTATCTGAGCGCGCAGCACGTGCGCATCGTGCGACCGTTCGCGGGCGAAAGCGTGGAGCCGGCGCCGGCTTACGGCGCGCTCAGCGAGCTGGCCACTGCGCGCCTGTTGGAGAGCCACGAAGAGGCTTTGCCCGGCGTGCTGCGCATCGTGGGCGATCCGGCCACGCTCGCGCCCGAGGTGGCGCGCGGCCAGCCGGCGACCCCGCAGAGCGAGATCTACGCAGTCGGCTGCCTGCTCTATCAAGCCCTCACCGGCGTGCAGCCATTCGAGGCGGAGACCCCGATCGACGCCGTCTCGGCGCACCTCTACGAGGAGGCGCAGCTGCCGTCCGAGCGCGCGCCCGAAGCCGGCATCGCGCCCGCCCTGGACGAGCTCATCATGCGCGCGCTGAGCAAGGAGCCGCGTGAACGACCGCAAAGCGCGCGCGAGCTCGCCGAGGCGCTCGAGACGATCGCGGTGACGGGCAGCGCGCCGCCCGCACTCCTCTCGCAGGTCGATCTCGTACGCGCGCTCACCGCGCTGCAGGAGGAGCCGGGGGACGCAGCGCGGGCGGCGGAGCTCGAGGCCGTGGTCGCTCCTTCCGGCGACTGGCGCGAGGCCGTGGACGCGTTCGCGGACGTGGCGCGCGAAGTCGACGACGTCGCGATCAAAAAGCAGCTCCTGTTCCGCACCGCGCGCATCCTCACCGATGAGCTCAGCGACCGCGAGGGGGCGGCGCAGACCTTCCGCGACATCCTCGAGCTCGATCCGAGCGACGCCCAAGCGCACACCGCGCTCGAGGAGCTGCACCGCGCGACCGCCAACCACGAGGCCCTGATCGGCCTCTTGCTCGACCGGCTCGAAAACGAGACGAGCGCGGAGGCGCGCGCCGCGATCTTGCGTGAAGTCGCCGCCATGTACGAGGAGCAGCTCGCGCAGCCCGAGAGCGCGCTGGTCGCTTGGGCGCAGGCGCTTTGTGAAGAGGCCGAGGAGCGGGCACGCCGGGCGCTCGAGCGCTTGGCCGTGGGACCCGCGCAGCGTGAAGAGGCGCTCGCCATCCTGCGCGACAGCTTGGCGGACGCGAGCGATCGGCCGGCGCAGGCGCTCGCGCTCTCGGTGATCGTCGCCGAGTGGCTCGTGGCCGACGGCCACGCCGACCTCGCCCTGCCCTACCTCAAAGACGCGTTGCGCATCGATCCGGCCCACGAACCCGCGCTCGAAGTGTTGACGGAGCTCTACCGGGGCGCAGGTGCGTGGGACGAGCTGGTCGAGCTCTTGCTGCAGCGCGCCGACGCCGCGCCCAACCCCGCGAAGAAGCGCGACTACAAGGCGCAGGCCGCCGAGATCGCGTATGGCAAACTGGGCAACATCGAGCTCGCCGAGCGCACCTTCGCCGAGGTCGTGGCCGACGATCCCACGCACCCGAACGCGGTCGCCACGCTCGAGGAGATCTACGTCGATCGCGGAGACCTGCCGAAGCTGTTCGCGCTGCTCGAGGACAAGGCCAAAGAGCTGCGCGGCCCGGCGCGTGCCCAGGCGCTGTGCGAGCTGGCCGAGCTTTACGAGGACGACCCCGAGACGCAGGAGCGTGCGCTCGAACACTTCCGGAGCGCGGCGGCGGCCGACGACACGCTGATCGCGGCCTACCAAGGACAGGCGCGCATCTACGCGGCGCGGGGGGCCCACGCCGAGCTGCTCGACGCGCTCGAGCATCAGCGCGAGCTCTTGACTACGCCGCAGCAGCGCACACAGCTCCTCGAGCAGATCGCCTCCGTACACGAGCAGCTCGCGGACGTCGCGCGCGCGGTCGAGGCCTACGAACAGATCATCGAGATCGCGCCGGGGCACGAGCTGGCCAACACGGCCTTGGCCCGGCATTACCGGCAACTCCATCGCTTCGAAGAGCTGGCGCAGACGCTCGATCGCCACGCCAAAGGCGCCGACGACTCCGAGCGCAAGGTGGAGCTGTTGATGGAAGCCGCGCGCGTGCTGATGGCGGACCTCGGCTCGCCCGAGCGCGCCGCCTTCGTGTGCGAGCGCGTGTTGGCGGTCGCGCCCGACCAGCCGGACGCGCTCGCGCTCACGGCGCGCATCCGCGCGTTGAGCGGCGACACGGTGGCGGCGCTCGACGCGCTCGAGCTCTTGGCAGACACGGAGCAGGACCCGCAGCGCAAGGCCGATCTGTGGGTGCGCGCCGGCCGCATGCTCGAAGCCAACGACGATCTCGACAACGCCATCGAGCGCTACCGGCTCTCGCTCGACGCCGTGCCGGACTACGCGCCCGCCTTCGAGGCGCTCGCTCGCATCTACAGCCGGCGCGGCGATGCGCGCGGCGAAGCCGAGCTCCTGCAGCGTCAGATCGAGCTCGCGAAGACGCCCGAGGAGCGCGCCGCACGCCTGATCGCGCTCGGTAAGCTGCGGCTCGAGAAGCTCAAGGAAAAGGTGCTCGCCGCCGAAGCGTACGAGCGCGCCTACGAGCTCGCGCCGCACAGCCGCGAGGCGCTCTTGGGCCTCGGCCTCTTGGCCCTGGCCGACAAGCGCTGGGAGGATGCGGTGAGCCTGCTCGAGCCGCTGCTCGAGAGCACCGCCGAGCTGCCCAGCGAGCTCGCGGGCCAGCTGTGCACGGGCGCCGGCGACGCCTATCGCGAGCTGGGGCAGCTGGCGGCGGCCGAGCAGGCCTACCTGCGCGTGCGCGCGATCGCCGGCTATCGACGCGAGATCAACGAGCGCCTGGCGGACCTAACGCTGGAGAGCGAGCGCTACGAAGAGACCTGCGAGCTGCTCGGTGAGATCCTCGACCGCGGCGGCAACAGCCTGGCGTTGGCGGAGCGCAGCGCGCTCTTGATGAGGCTCGGGCAGGTGCGGCGCAAGCTCGGCGAGCTCGAACGGGCGGCAGCCGCGTTCAGCGCCGCCAGCGAGATCCTCCCGGAAGCGAGCGAACCCTTGATCGCGCTGTGCGAGGTGCAGGAGGAGCAGGGCAATACCGAAGCCCTGACGCGCACGCTGCAGCGGCGCCTCGAGCTCGAACAGGACGCCACGGCGCGCTTCGCGCTGCTCGTGCGCATCGGCGATCTGTTCGCGCAGCTGCGCGACCGCAAGCAGGCGGCGCGCTTTTACGTGTCCGCGCTCGAGCTCAACGCCGATGACCGCAACTTGCTGAGCAAGCTGATGGCGGTCTACTCGGAGGGTAAGAACTGGACGCGGCTGGTGGATGTGCTGGTGCGCATGGCCCACGTCGTCGGCGACGCGCGGCTCGCGGGGAAGTATCTCTACACGGCCGCGCGCATTGCCCACAAAGAGCTCGAGATCTACGAAGACGCGATCGAGTATTACGAGAGCGCGATAGGCTTCAATCCGACCCTCGAGGCGGCCTTTGACGCGCTGATCGAGTGCTTGAACAAAGAGGGCGCCTGGGACCGGCTGGCTTCCGCGTATCGAGCGCAGATTGAGCGCGTGCGACACACGCTCGACGACGAAGCGCTCGCGGCGCTGTGGGACTCGCTCGGCTCGCTGTACATCGACAAGCTCCATCGCATCGACGCGGCGGTGGATGCGTACGAGCAAGCGAGCGAGCTCGTCCCCGACGATCGCAAGCGACTCGAGCTGTTGGTGGATCTGTACGGACTCCAGCCGAGCCGCTTCGGAGAGCGCGCGATCGCCGCGCACGAGCGGCTGCTGGCGCAAAACGCTTACCGCGTCGAGTCACACCGCGCGCTGCGCAAGCTGTACACGCAACTGTCGCGCCCGGACGAAGCTTGGACGGTATGCCAGGTGCTGCGGAGCCTGAACATGGCGGAGCCGGAAGAAGAGACCTTCTTCAAGCGCCACCGCGTGCAGGCGCCGGCGACCGCGCGCGAGTGCCTCAGCGAGGAGCTCTGGCAGGAACACATCTTACTGCCCGAGCAGGACGAGACCCTGACCACGATGCTGGCCCTCATTCAGCCGGCCGCCGTGCAGGTGCTGGCGCAAGCGCCCGAGGCGGTGGGGATCGCGCGCGAGCGGCCGATCGACTGCCAGCGCGAGCGCTCGTTGATGGCGCAGATGCTGCACTACGCGGCCGGAGTCATGCTCGTGCCCTTGCCCGCCGTGTTCTTCCGGCAGCGCGACCCTGGCGGGATTTCGCTCGTGTTCACGAACCCGCCGGCGCTCGCGCTCGGCCAAGGCGCGCTGCGCAGCGCCCCCGATCAGGCGCTCGCGTTCATCGCGGCGCGGCAGCTCAGCTACTTCCGGCCCGGCCATTACATGCGCCACCTGGTGCCGACGGGACGCGGGCTGCGCAGCTGGATCTTGGCCGCCATCCGGCTCGCCAACCCCCGCTTTCCGGTGCCGGATGCCATGCATGGGGAGGTCGAGCGTAGCGAGGCCGCGCTCGCGTCCGCATTGCCGCCGCCGCAGCGGCAAGCGCTCGGTAGCTTGGTCGAGCAGCTGCTGCGCGACCAGCCCGAGCTCGACGTCAAGCGTTGGGCGCTGGCGGTCGATTTGGCGGCCGATCGCGTGGGATTCATCCTGGCGAACAGCCTGGAGGCAGCCGTGGCGCTGGTGCGGGCGAGCCCCAAGGAAAGCAGCCACGCCAGCGAGCGCGACCGGCTCAAGGCGCTCTACCAGTACGCGGTCTCACCGAAGTACCTGGCGCTGCGCAAAGCGATCGGCATCACGATTCAGTAGCGGCGCTGCCAGCTCACGCATCGGCGTCCTCTCCACGCCCCCTTCGGAACCTACGGTTCAGCTCGGGAGTCTTCCCTGGCTGGACCGCCGTGCGTGGCGCTGGTTCAGGCTGTGCCGCAGCGCAGCAATGCTCGAACGGACGGCCAAGTTTGGCTGCAAAGAGCGTGCACGTCCGCTTGCAAGTGCAGCGGACCCCCGGTACGGAGCGTCAACCGTGCGCTTGGAGGACTGCCATGAGGAAGACTAACGCTATCTTATCCTTCGCAATCTTATCTTTCTCAACCGGCTTCGCATCACTCATTGGTGCTTGCGGTGACGACAAAGACAACACTTCGGGATCGGTAAGTTCCGCGACGGCCCCAGACGGCTCGACGTCCGCCGCCACCGCGGGCGGCGATGCGGGCGCGGTGAGCTCGGGTGATGCCGATTTCGACGCTTGCTACGCCCAGGTTCAGCCGATGTGCTTCGCGAAGGATATGAACACGGCCGCGCTGATGCAGACCCCCTGTAAGGCGCTGACCGTCCTCCCCGTCCCGCTCACCGACGGCACCCAATACGGACCGGTCACGCTTACGGCCGGCCCTTACGGCGGAAAGACCGAGTGGAACCAAGGCGCCGGCACGGAGTTCGTGAATTCGGTCAATTCGAGTGAGTCCATCTGCGTTCCGATCGGCATCGAGACCTTCATGGAGCCCCAATCGCTCAACGCGGAGATCGAGAACCTGCGCGACGTGGACTGGAGCTTGTACACGATCTTCCGGCCCGCCTGTTTCAAGAAGGGCGAGAAGTACCCGGTCATCACCTGGGCCAACGGCACCTGCGGCGAGATCTCCGGATATTCCGCGCTGCTCTCCAACCTGGCGTCCTACGGCTTCATCGTGATCGCGTCCAACTCGACCTGGACCGGCACCGCGCCCACCGATCACGTCCAGACCCGGGCGCTCGACTACGCGAAGTCCATCAACGAAAATCCGCAGAGCATCTTTTATCAAAGGCTCGACATGGACAACATCGGTGCCATGGGGCACTCGCAGGGCGCCCTGGCCACCGCCAACGCGAGCAGCGACCCGCGCATCAAGGCGCTCATCTTCTGGAACACGGGCAACTCGAACAACAAGCCTTACCTGAACGTCTCGGGCGAGCGCGACGTGATGATGAACAGCCCACAGAGCATGGCGGACGGCGTCAACGCCGCCACGCAGCCGGGCGCGTGGGTCTACTTCCACAAAGTGCTGCAGACCGGCGGCAGCTCCACCGGACACCTCGTGCTGATGGAGCAGCCGGATCGCGTGGCCGACATGAACTTGGCCTGGTGGAGGTGGCAGCTGAAGGGCGATCAAGAGGCCAAGAAGATGTTCGTGGGCACCGATTGCGGCCTCTGCAAGACCCCGGACCAGTACGAGTACGGCCACAACACGCTGCTGCAGTGACGAAATGGGAGTCCCCGACTCGGGAACTCCCATTTTCGAGGACATCTAGCTTAGAACGCTGCCCGAGGGCGCGGCGGACAGCGCGCCTCAGGGCGCGGCTTGGTCGAGCGGCGCAGCGGGGGCGTGCTCCCGAACCTGCTCGGCGAGCTGCGCATCGAGCCAAGCGAGCAGGTCGCGCGTCACCTGATCGCGATTGGTCTCGTTGAACATCTCGTGCCGCCCGCCCGGGTAGATCTGCACCTGAACGTGCGCGATGCCGGCGGCCGCGAACGTGCGTTGCAGCTTGCGGATGTCGGCCAGGCGATTGTTCATGGGATCGGCGTCGCCCGCGATCACGTAGACGGGGAGCTCGTGAGGCATCTTGGCGATCTGGTCGGGCGTGCAGACTTCGATCATGCCCTGAAAGACGTCGCGCCAAAGCTGCGTGGAGCATTCGAAGCCGCACAGCGGATCCGCGATGTAGCGGTCCACTTCCGCCGGATCGCGGCTCAGCCAATCGAAGTCGGTGCGCGGCGCGTCGATGGTTTGGTTGAAGCGATCGAACGTGAGCCTGCGCAAGAGGGCGCTCGTGCCCCGCTTGCCGTGCCTCAGCTGCTCGAACCAGGCGACCCCTTGCCCGACCCTGTAGGCCCCGGGCGCGTCGTGGCTCGTGCCAGAGATGATGAGCCCCGCCAGATCGGCGCCGCGCCGGATGGCGACGCTGCGCGCGATGTAGGAACCCATGCTGTGGCCGAGCAAGAACACGGGGACGCCGGGATGCCGGGCCTTGATCTCGTCCAGCAGCGAGAGCTCGTCGCCCACGACGCGCTCCCAGCCGCCCTCGTCTCCGAACGAACCGAGGTCCTCGCGCCGGGGCGCGGTACGGCCGTGACCGCGGTGGTCGTCGGCATAGACGGCGTAGCCGGCCCGGGTCAGCTCGGCCGCGAGGCGTGCATAGCGGGCGCTGTGCTCGGCCATGCCGTGCATGACTTGCACTACCGCTTTGATTTCACGCTCAGGCAAGAAGCTGCGCACGAACAACGAGGTGCCGTCCTTGGCGCGCAGTTGGAACTCGCCCTCTTTGTACGTCGGAACTTGGCTGGTCATGTCTCCTGCGATAACACAGCTCGGCGCTCCTGGCTCGCCTGCGTCGCTCGAGCGAACCACGCTTCGGACAGGCATCCGGGGCCAGCTTCGCGCTCGCGTGCTCGCGGTCGACCTGAGGGCGCGACGACGGCGCTCCGACGCCGGCTCTCGATCCCAAGGGACCGCAGCGCCGCTTTCGTCCAGGCAGAGCGCCGCGGTCTGCACGGTCTGACCGCTTGTGCTGCCCGAATGAGTAAGGCGTGCAGAAGAAGACCTGACGCTCGAGGTCGAGGCGGTTGCGCGAGTTGGAGCCGCCACTGGACGGTCTGTCGCAATCCGTCCAGTCGTTTATCGCCGCTCCGAGCGCAGCGGGGGCGTTGAGCGCGCTGAAGTAGCCGAGAGCCTGGCGGCTTGCAGCGTCCGGGTCGCCATGGACGCCACGCCAACGACGACTGGACGCCGGCGAATTCCGATGACTGTGCGCATGTGAATCTGTACAGTCCCTTGGATCCTGCGTCCCGCTGACGTCCGTTGAGCCTGCCCCACCCTGGAGCCGCAGAGGATGGAACGGAAACCCATCGTGGCCACGCACGGTGCGCTGCTCGCGCTGGCGGTCGCGTTGGGAATCCGGCTCCCCGCAGCGGCGGACGGACGTCCGATCCCGAGCTCGGAATGGAACGAAGCCACGCAGCTGACGCTCGCGCAGGTGATGGTGGGGGAAGCCGACTGGAGCGAGCCGGATCACGTCGCGATCGCGTTCGTGCTCGCGCGCCGCTGGCAGCAGTATCGAGACAAACGCGGACATATCTCGTTTCGGCGCTACATGCAGCTCTACTCGTCGGCCATGAAGGTCGAGACGGAGCGCGCGCGCTGGGTGCGGGCGCTCCCGTGGGGAGAGCTTTCTGGTCGGCACGCGGGGAGCTGGGCCGCGGTTCGCAAGCTGGTGAAGGCGTGGGGGCTCGGTGAAGTGGAAGATCCTTGTCCCGAGGCGTTGCACTGGGGCGGCACCACGGATCGACCGCGCCCGTATTGGCAAGCCATCCGCTGCGGCTCCACCAGGAACACCTTCTACATGCACCGCCCGCTCCCCGCCCAGCGGCTGCGCGCGTATCGCCGCGAGTCGCGTGCGGTATGGACCTCGGCGGCGCCCGTGTCTCCGGCTGGAGAGCGCACCCTGACCTCGGTAAAGTAACTCGCGCAGCCAGGCCGCTGGGCTGCGCGTGCGGCTCAGGCCGGCTTGGCGCAGCGCTCAAGCCGGGCCGTGGAACACGGCCTCGACGTCGTGACCGTCCGGGTCGAGCACGAACGCGCCGTAGTAGTTGGGGTGGTACTCGGCGCGCAGGCCGGGCGCGCCGAAGTCCTTCGCGCCGGCGGCGAGGGCCGCGCGATGGAAGGCGTCCACCTGGGCGCGACCGCGCGCCGCGAAGGCGACGTGCACAGGCGTGATGACGCGCACTTGCTGCTCGGTCTGGAAACTCGACGGCCCTTTGCCGATCCAGAACTCGGGTTTGTCGATACCGAAGCCGCAGCCCTCGCCGAACTCCATCAGCGGCTTGATGCCGAGCGGCGCGAGCGCCTGCTCGTAGAAGCGCTTCGAACGTGCGTAATCGCTGACATAACAAGTGATGTGATCGAGAACAGACATGGTTGCCTCCTGCGCGCCGCCCGCGAGCACGCGACGGGCAAAGCCGCCAAGCATCGGGCCCCGGCACGAGCGCCGCGCAGATCTACGCAATGCCGCCGCCGCGGGCACGCTCACCGCATGACGCGCGGCGCGATCGCCGGCCGCGCCTGCGCCTGCGCTCGCGCGGCAGGCGGGCGCGGGGACCTCGCGTCGAGCGCGATCGGGCCCCGCTCAGCCGCGCGAAAGTCGCCTGATCCCCAAGCGTTCGACCGATCCGTGCGGGCGCTAACGCGCGCCTGTCGCGCGCTCTGCGGGCGCTCCTGGAATGCAGGCGATCGCACGAGCTGCCGTGCATTGCGGCGGCTCGGCGGCGCGCGCGTGGTAGCGTTCGAAGAGGAACGTCGAAGCGCGCGGTCGTGCGCGCGAGCTGAAATGAGGATGCCTTTCACCCAGGAGCCGCATGCCCGAAGTCGAGTCGGAAGC
This sequence comes from uncultured Polyangiales bacterium, assembly GCA_964651185.1. Classification (GTDB taxonomy): domain Bacteria; phylum Myxococcota_A; class Polyangia; order Polyangiales; family DASUME01; genus DASUME01. The sequence continues at coordinate 3,342 of CAZYWR010000883.1, read as the reverse complement.
CCCACGCACCCCCGTCCGCATTTCTACCGAGATCGAGGTCCCCGATAGTGGCCTTTTGCTCGCGCTGACCGGACCCAATGGCGCGAACCTCAAGCCGCTCGAGAGGGCCTTCGACATCGGCATCGGACTCCGAGGAAACACGATTCGACTGTTCGGCTCTCCGCCCTCCATCGCGCTCGCCGAACGCACCCTGAGCGAGCTGCTCGAGCTGGTGCGGCGCGGGTCGCACCTCGGCACGCGCGAGGTGGAGCGCAGCATCGAGACGCTGCGCAAACACCCGGACATGCGGCTCTCGGAGATGCTCGACGACGTGGTGCAGGTGGGCACCGGCAAGCGCGGCGTGTCGCCGAAGGGCGTGGCGCAGCAGCAGTACATCCGCGCGATCCGCGATCACGACGTGGTGTTCGGCGTGGGCCCGGCGGGCACGGGGAAGACGTACTTGGCGATGGCGGCCGCCGTGTCGGCGCTCTTGGCGCGCAAATACAAGCGCATCATTCTGACCCGACCCGCGGTCGAAGCCGGCGAGAAGCTCGGCTTTTTGCCCGGCGATCTGGCGGAGAAGGTGAACCCATACCTGCGTCCGCTCTACGACGCGCTCCACGACATGATGGACATGGAGCGCGCGCAGGATCTGCTGCAGCGCGGGACGATCGAGGTGGCGCCGCTCGCGTTCATGCGCGGGCGCACGCTCAACTCGAGCTTCGTGATCCTCGACGAGGCGCAGAACACGACCGTCGATCAGATGAAGATGTTTCTGACGCGGCTCGGCTTCGACTCGAAGGCGGTGATCACGGGCGACGTGACGCAGGTGGATCTGCCCGAGGGGCGGCGCAGCGGTCTCTCGGACGCGATTCAGCTATTGCAGAACGTAGACGGCATCGCGATGTGCCGCTTCAGCGATGCCGACGTGGTGCGACACCCGCTCGTGCAGCGGATCATCCGCGCCTACGACTCGCGCGACGACGAGAAGCGGCGCGCCGAGGAGGCGCGCGCGCATAGCGCGGGTTCGCCGGACGACGAGCGCTGAGCGCGCGAACGGAGCAAGCTTGCCGATCTACGACGGCGTATTCGATTTGATCGGCAAGACGCCGCTCGTCCGCCTGCGCAAGCTCTCGCCGGCGGACGGCGCGGAGATCTGCGCCAAGCTGGAGAGCCGCAACCCCGGCGGCAGCGTCAAAGATCGGCCCGCGCGCGAGATGCTCCGCGCCGCCGCCGCGGCTGGCAAGCTGAACGCAGGCGCGACCGTGATCGAGGCGACGAGCGGCAACACCGGCATCAGCTTGGCGATGCTGTGTGCCGCGCGCGGCTTGCGCTGCGTACTGGTGATGCCGGAGGACGCCAGCACCACGCGACGCTTGCTGCTGACCTCGTATGGCGCCGAGCTCGTGTTGACGCCGCCGCACCTCGGCATGGCGGGCGCCGTTGCGCGCGCGGAGGCGCTCGCGGCGGAGACCCCGGGCGCGTACATGCCGCGCCAGTTCGACAATCCCTTCAACCCCGCGGCACACCTCGGGACCGCGCAGGAGATTTGGACCGACACCGAGGGGCGGATCGACGCGTTCGTGGCCGGGGTCGGCACCGGCGGCACGCTCACGGGCGTGATCCGCGCGCTGAAGGCGCGCGTGCCGAAGCTGCGTGCGGTGGCCGTGGAGCCGCGCCAGAGCGCCGTGCTGAGCGGCGGCGCGCCGGGCCTGCACGGCATTCCCGGGCTCGGCGCTGGGTTCGTGCCCAAGGTGCTCGACCGCAGCCTGATCGACGAAGTGGTGACCGTGACCGACGTGGCCGCGGAGCGGACGACGCGCCGGCTGGCGCACGAGGAGGGGCTGTTGGTCGGCCTATCTTCGGGTGCGAACGTGTATGCCGCGATCGAGCTGGCGAAGACGATGCGGGCCGATCAGCGCGTGGTCACGATGCTGTGCGACACCGGCGAACGCTATCTCTGTTAGCTTCGTTTTGGAATTTGGAAACGGGGTCGGGGCCGGCTCGGCTATCGTAGGGCCATGCGCGACGTGGGGCGGGGGGCCCGGATTGCAAGCAGGGCGGCCGCTTCGGCGCGTGAGCGTGCGCGTAAGGGAGCGCACAGCCTGTTCGGGGCGCTGCTGGCGCTGTGGCTCTCGCCGCTCTGCGCGCGCGCCGAGTGCGTGGACGACGCCATCCGCGACGAGCTGAACGCGCGCCGCCAGTACCGCGGCGTGCAGGAGCGGGTCTTCCAGAAGGCGTTGCGCCACGAGCTGAGCGTGTACGGCGGAGGCTACGCGGCGGACCTGATGTCCTCCTCGTATTTGGTCGGCGGGGCATATACCTTCCACTTGAGCGAGGATCTCGCGCTCGAGGCGAGCTTCGGGTACACGCGCGCGCACTCGGAGCTCGTGCGCATCGTGGAGAAGCGGCTCGGGACCGACTTGATCCGCGAGGACACGCCGGTGTTCCTGTACAACGGTCATCTGTTGTGGAGCCTCGCGTACGGCAAGCTGCGCTGGTTCCACAGCCGCATCAGCCGCTTCGACTTCTTCATGGCGCTCGGCGGCGGCATCACCGACAACCGCTCCGCGCGCGGGCTGACGCTGAGCGGTGGGTTCGGGCTCAAGTTCTTTCCGACCTCCTGGTTCGGCGTGCGCCTCGACGTGCGCGATCAGCTGTTGAACCAGGAGCTGCTCGGCGAGTCACGCATCGTGAACAACTTGCTCGCCACCTTGGGGCTCTCGGTCTTTCTTCCCTTCACGCCGTAGGCTGCGCCGCATGACGGGCGCGGCAGCAACAGGAGAAGTTCGATGAAGCAAGCTTCGCTGTCGCGCGCGGTCGCTCTTTCGGCGCTGCTCTCTGCGCTGGTGCTCGGCCCGGCGTCGGCTGACGACCGCGCTCCGTCGCGCGCCGCGGAACCAGCGGCTCCTTCTGGAGCCGACGCGCCCGCAGCGCAGCCCGCCGCGGAGCAGCCTGAGCTCGCCGCGCTCGAAGGCGAACTAGCGTCGGTGATGGACGAGCTCGTCGCGGCGCGGGCGCGCGCCGGTGTGCTCGCGCGCGCTCTCTTTCATACCGAGCTCGAAGTGGAGGTGATCCGACGCGCGGACGACCAGCGCCTCGATCGCATCGCCTTGCGCCTCGACGGCGTGCCGGTGCACGACAGCGATGGGCACGCGCTCGCCTCGGATCGCGCCAAGCTGTTCAGCGGCTACTTGGCGCCGGGCATGCACGAGCTCGCGGTCGAGATCGCGGAAGCGGCGCGCGCCAGCGATGCGTTCGGCTACACGCGCAGCGAGCGCTTTCAAATCGAAGCCAAGAAGGGCCGGCGCACGAGCGTCGAGCTCATCCTGCGCGACGACTCCGACATGGCCGAGGAAGCCG
>CAZYWR010000882.1:0-4523 GCA_964651185.1 uncultured Polyangiales bacterium | reverse complement strand
ATTGCTGCATCTGCCGGGCCGATCGAGGCGACGGGCCCCGCTGCGATGTTCGGCAGCGTCGGCACGGCGATCGACTTCACGTTCTGGTCAGACGTCGAGCTCGTCTCGATCACGAATAGCGATAGCCCGGACAAGCGCCCTGACCCGCGTACGCCCGCGGGGCGCAAGGTGATCGTGGCCCAGCTCGATGCGCTGAACGCGCTCTTCGTCGAAGCGATTGCCGGCGGTCGCAAGACGTCGGCTGCAAACGTCAGCAAAAACTATGGCCGCGGCGCGACGCTTCTCGCGGGCGAAGCGCTCAAGCGCGGAATGATCGACTCAGTGGCCGGCAAACCGGCGCAGACACACAGACAGTCAGCTGCGGGCGCCAGCGGCGCCGCGAAAGGTAAGGTCATGACGGCAGACGAAATCAGGGCGCAATGGCCAGGGGCCGCCGCGCAGCTCGTGCTGGAGGGCGTCGAAAGGGAGCGCGACCGCGTGAATGGTCATCTCGGAATGGCCGAGCAAGGCGGCCCCGAGGGAATGACGATCGCGCTCGAGGCGATCAAGAAGGGCGATGCGCTGAACTCCACCATGTCCGCCCGCTACATGAATTGCGCAATAAATCGGCGCGACAGGGCCCTGCGCCAGCACGACAGCGACTCGGTCGCGGGCGCCGCTGACGGTGCCGCGCGCGCGGGCAAGACGGCATCGCAGACAGGCGAGGACGAGGAGCCCATCGCCGGCCAATGGCTGATGGTCGAGAAGGGCAAGATCCGCGTCCACAGCGCGGCGTGAGGTCACCATGACGTTCGACGAGTTCTACGCACTCAAGCCCGAGATCGCGAAGAAGTATTGCGGCAACTTGCCGACCGTGGAGGCATAGGTGCTCTACGGCGTGTGCCTAGAATGGGAGCAGTTCCGTGTGTTCTCGATCCTGGACCTTGGAGCCGCGGCTGGGGACTACACGATCGCACACGCGCGTATCCGTGACGGCAGCACGTTCGATGCGACGCGAGCTGAGTACGTCGCGGCGTTCCCGAACGATCCGCCTCCCGCTCCTCAGATCGTATTCCCTGAGTACAGGTTCCCGTGGTGATGGGGCGAATCGCCCGGTGTGCCACCAATTCACACATGCAATTCTGTTGCAAAAACAAAAGGTACTGCGCGGCATGGGGGTACGGGGTGCGCTTTTGTTTGCGCACCCCCCTTTTCGGGCAACGTCCGAGGTTGGACCCACTTTGAACCTTGAACCTTGAACCAATGACCCAAGAGAGCCACCGACGCCTGATTTCCCGCTCCGACCTCGCTCGTCTGGCCCGAGTTTCGCCCACGGCGATCACAAAGGCCTGCAAGGGGCAGCTCGCGCCCGCCTGTGATGGTCCGCGCATCGACGTCGAGCACCCTGCGGTGGCGAAATACCTCTCCGATCACGACGGCGCTCCGACGCAGCTCCCGCTCGACACCCTCACCGAGATGACGCTGCGCGAGCTCGTCCAGCATTTCGGGTCGGTCGCGCGGTTGCGCGGCTGGCTCAAGACTCGGCGCGCGGCGCTCGAACTCGAGCACCCCAAAGACTCAGACCCACAACCCACGCTTTCCTGACGGTGATCCATGGCAGTCCAGCCCAAGCTTCTGTATCCAGCGCAGATCGTCACGACGGTCGCTGCCTATCCCTATGGGAAGGCGCGCAATGATGGCGTACCTGGCGATGCGTCGGGCACGCCGCTGGAAAAGGCATGGGTCAACGACCTATGGGGCTTCCTGCAGGCGATCCTCGTCGAGGCCGGAGTCTCCCCGAGCGGTCAGCCAGACAAGGTCGGCTCGTCGCAGTACCTCGACGCGCTACGCGCGATCGTTGATCGATCGGTGGGCACGCGCGTCGCGCTGTCGAACTGGAACGCACCGATGCAAAACGGCGAGTTCTACGCGGTCGCATCGAACCCTGACGGCTCAGTGATCGTCGCCGCAGGCGTCGGGGTCACGGTCTCCACCGACGGCGGTTGGACTTGGACGCCGAAGCTCACGAGCACGTCCGCGATTTTCACCGACGTCATCTGGGACGGCACTCAGTTCGCGGTCCTCGAGACCGGTGCGTCGGCGACGACCGGCGGCGGCTTCTCCGGCTGGCACTGGACCGGCCAAGACGGGGACTCGTTCATCAATGACCATGGCGTCGGTGGAGGCTCGGGCGACATCTGCGAATGCATCGCCTACGACCCCAGCCAGAACGTGTACGTCGCGGGCAGCGTGACGGGCAAGGTCTTCTCGCGCCACGGACTAGGCTCGTCCGCCACCGTCGCGACCGAGGCGATCGGACTGGCGCCGATCAACGCCATCGGCCGCGGAACTTTCGCCGGGAATACCGCGTTCGTCGCCGCCTGCAGCTCCGGGAGCAACGGAGGGTTGCGCTTCGCCCGGCCGAACGCGCTCGGCCTCTGGACGTCGATCTCAGGCACGATCAGCGCCCAGGATTGGCGCGACGTGGTCTACAGCGCGACGCTAGACCGCTGGTTCGCCATCTCGCACACGGGCGACATGATGTCGATGAACAGCTCCGGGACAGACATCCGGACGCACCCGATCGAAGGCGTGTGGAGCCGCCAGTCGATGGCCCTCATCGATGATCGGCAGGTGCTCGTCGTGGGCGAGAGCGGATACGTGGCATTCGGCGATCCCGACGACATGCGCACGATCAAGCTGAACACGAACTTGGGCCTCTTCGGCGTGAGCTGGAACGGGCGCGTCGCCTACGCGGCCACAGCGGGCGGCGTCATCCGCAGCTTCTCGAGGTAGCCATGATCCACGACTTCGAGCACAACCATTCACCTCGGTTGCCGGGCGACAGTCGCCGCCCGGGTGCGCGCGTGCAGCTTCAGGTCCCTGCCCGCGCGCGCTGCTCAAGCGCAGTTTTCGATCGCCGGTCTTGGGCTGAGGCCGGCTCGCGCTCGAAGTCGCGAGCGCACGGCGCCGGGAGGGTTTGGCTTCCCCCGATCTGGCGCCGCGAACAGCGCACGCTGTGGCCGGCCGGTCGAGCGGGGCACCCCCCGTTCTCGGCCGGCCGCGGCGGTTTTACCTGAGTGTCTGAGGGGGGCGAATGGGGAAACGTAAGAGCACGCGAGTTCACGCAGACGCAACGAAGGAGTCCGGCGGACTTCGGTGGTCAGCGTGCGGCTTCTCGTTCGCCGGCTCCTCGTTCACGACCAACGACGTTGCTTCAGTAACGTGCAGGGCATGTATCAGGGTGCTCCGCGGTGGGCCCGTGCGACCGCGAGGCGAGAAGCACCTGGATCAGGCGGCGCTTTTACGAGAGCTGCACGCCGATCTCGGTCTGCGCCCCGAACTCACGCCCAGCGCGGGCCCGCCTCCGATCCTTACCCCTCAGTTGTGGGCGCGTTGTCTTCGCGGCGGCAGCCGATGCCACATGGAAGATTGCGATTTCTGTGCGTGGTTTGCGCGCGCGGAAAGATTCGCCTTCGCCGCTCCGTGGACCAGCCGCCCGACCGTCCGGAGCGAAGACCGTCCAACGCGGTGGCCAAGCGTCACCGCGGCGCTGCGCGCGCTGGTCGAGCACGAACAGCACGGGCGCGACCTCACGAGCCCCCTCGCTGGGGTGCTGGTGCGGCTCGAGGGGCGTGACGGCGGCGGACGTCCAGATGTCCGTCGAGAGAGCGCGACGACGCGCCGCGCAGACAGCGTAATGGACGTCCGGCTCGCGCTCGAACGCGCGTTCGCAGGCCAGCACGTGCTCAGTGCAGGCGAGCGGATCCGCGTGCTGTTCGAGAGAACGCCCGGCGTGCTTGAGCGCGTCACGCCATACGAGGAGCTTGCCGAGCGCTACGGTCTGAGCATCGGGGAGTTGCAGAGCATCGTGCGCCGCGCGCGGCACGTCATCGCAGCGGACCTCTGCGAGCGCGGTCTGATTCCTGTGGACGCGCAGCGCTCGCGTGGTCGGACAGGCTCGAGCACGGAGTATCGAGGCCTCGATGCAACCTGACATCTTCAGTATTCGTGAGCTCACCCACCGCGCTTCCCATAGGAGGTCACGCAATGGCGGACAATAACAAGAAGCTCCCCGAGCGCTATGGGTTGTTTTCATTCTCTTATATGCCGGCCGAGAAACCTTCGCCGAAACGGCGGATGCGAGCGCCGCTGAACATCGCCCCGATCGCCCCCACGCCCACCGATAAGTTGGATGGTTACGGAGAGAACGAGGTAACTCTAACGATCGACGGGAAGCGTTGGCGGCAGTGGGACGACATCGAGATCCACCTCGGCTTCGACACGATCGCGAGCGTCGGCTTCAGCGCGCCATTCGAGCCCGAGCGCAGAGAGTTCCGCCAGACCTTCGAGCCCTTCTCGTTCAAGCCGCTCGAGATCCGCGTGGCGGGGGGGCTCCTTTTCACGGGCACGCTGATCGACGTAAACCCGCGCTTAGAAGCGGGACGGCGCGAGTGCGCGGTTTCGGCTTACTCCCGCCCCGGTGTACTCCAAGACAGCAACTTACCTGCCTCGCTGCTCCCGTTTCAGACAAACGGCCTCAC
>CAZYWR010000881.1:0-4713 GCA_964651185.1 uncultured Polyangiales bacterium | reverse complement strand
TGCGGCGTAGGAGCACGTCTGCGCGCTCTGGCGTCGAGCGGTCGACTCGATCGCGAAGTTAGCTCAAGTGCCTCGGCAGTTCAGGGCGTAAGGTGTTCGCAAAGTCCTGGGATCGTCGAGCCGATTAGGTTCAGCCACCTACTCATGTCGACGGCGCACGGAGCCGCAGGCACCCCCTCCGCTCCAAAGCGCGCCGCGACCTGTCAGCGTCAGCTTGCCGCCACACTCAGCGAGGGGGAGGGGCTATGCGCGCGCGGCAGGCGCACCTCGAACTTCGCTCCCTGCCCGGGCGCACTCACGACCTCTACGACGCCGCCGTGCGCGCGCACGATCTGGTCGACCAGCGCAAGCCCCAGCCCGATGCCGTGCGGCCGCTTCGAGTAGAACATGTCGAACAGGTGCCCGCGCGCCTCGGCCGGCACACCGGGGCCCTGATCTTCGATGCTCCAGATCACGAGCTTGTCTTGCTCGCGCACTTCGATGCGGATCGTGCTCCCGCGCGGGGCGTGGGTGAGCGCGTTGCTGAGCAGGTTCCAGACCACCTGCCGGATCTGATCCCCGTCCACGGAGGCGTACAGCTCGTGCGACGGGCATTGCACCGACAGCTCGAGCGCGGAGCTGCGCGGGTCGCGCCGCGCGACCTCCACCAACTCCGAGGTGAGCGCCACGAGGCCCGTGTCCATGCGCTGCGGCGTGGTCGGACGACCGACCTGCAGCATCGCGTTGACCAGCCCGTCGAGGCGATCGACCTCGCGCAGCACGATGCCGAGCAGGTGGCGATCCTCCTGCTCCACGTGCGGCGATTCGCGCACGAGCTGCACCGAACCGGAGATCGAGCCGAGCGGGTTGCGGATTTCGTGCGCGAGCGCGGCCGCGAGGCGGCCGAGCGCAGCAAGACGCTCCGCGCGTTCGGCGGCGAGGCGCAGCTCCATGAGCTCCGTCAGATCCTGAAACAAGTAAAGGTCGCCCGTGCGCTCGCCTTGCGCGTTGACCAAGGGCGTCTTCGAGAAGCCCACCGGAAAGGTGTTGCCGTCTCGCCGCCGGCCCGTCCCCTCATGGCGGCTCGGACTGGCCGACTCTGTGCCGCTCTGTAGGAAAAAATCGTCGACGCGCCGCCCGATCATCTCGGCGCGCGCGACGCGGAAGGTCTCGAGGCCCGCGGGATTGACGGTGCGGATGACGTGTTCGGTGTCGGTGGTCAATAGCCCGCTCGAGAGCGAGCGGATGATGTCTTCGTTCAGGCGCGCGAGCTCGGCCGCCTGCGCCGTCGCCTCGCGTAAACGTCCGCCCGCCAGGCGCAGCCTGCCCGCCAGGCTGGTGGCGAGGAACGCCACCAACAACAGGCCCAGGATGTTGACCAGCACCGTGAAGCTCGCGTCGGCGGGCTTGAGAACGTAGCGCTCTTGCGGTTGATCGAGGGGATGCTCGAGCCAGCCGTTGGTCAGGGCCAGGGCCAGGCCCACGTACAGGAGGAGCGACGCCACGGTCGTGAGGCGGGCTGCCGACGGGCCCACTACGATCGCGGCCATCAACACCGCGGCTCCGTACAAGAACGTAAAGCCGCTCGCGGCGCCGCCGGCGACGTACACGAGCCCGGTGCTGAGCAGGAGGTCCCAGGCGATCTGCACCACGGCGACGACCGTGAGCCGCCGCGCGCGCGGCAGCCACAACGCCGAGGCGAGGGAGACCGCGTACGTGGTGATGATCAGGCCGAGCAGGAAGCGTGGCGTGAAGCTGCTCGCCGGCTGCTCTTGCTTCACGCTCACCAGCAGCGTGCCGCCGAGCAAGAGCGTCGCGACCAACAGGCGCGCGCCCATGAGCCAAGAGAGCCGCCGCCGCAGCTCGCGTGCGTCTTCCCTCAGCTCGGCGGACGCGTCGTCGGCCGTCACGGCTAATGCTGGTTCGAGACTTTGCCGGCGATGTCGAAGATCGGCATGTACATCGCGATCAAGAGGAAGCCGACCATGCCGCCGACCACGACCATCATGAGCGGCTCGATCAGCGAAGTCATGGCGGCCACGGCGACGTCCACCTCTTCCTCGTAGAAATCGGCGATCTTGTTGAGCATCTGATCGAGCGCGCCGGTCTGTTCGCCGACCGCGATCATCTGCACGACCATGGGCGGGAACACGCCCGTCTCGGTGAGCGGCTCGGCCATGGTGCGGCCTTCGCGGATCTTGTCGGCCGAGAACGCGATCGCGCGCTCGATCACCACGTTGCCGGCGGACTTCCCGACCACGTCGAGGGCGTCCAGGATGGGCACGCCGGAGGCGAGCAGCGTGCCGAGCGTGCGCGTGAAGCGCGCGACCGCGATCTTGCGCATGACCGGCCCGATGATCGGCACCGTCAACAGCAGCTTGTGCCAGTAAGGCTCCGTCTTCGGGTGCTTGTACGTGTAGCTGACGCCCCAGATCAGGGCCCCGAGGCCGACCGCAAGGTAAGGCGCCCAGGCCAAGAAGCCGTTCGAGATGCCGATGACGAACGCGGTCATCTTCGGCAGCTCGCCGCCGAAGTCTTTGAACATCTGCTCGAACGTGGGGACCACCCAGCCGAGCAGCACGGCGCACACGGCGCACGCGATGGCGAGCGTCGTGAGCGGGTAAGTGAGGGCGCCTTTGACCTGCCGCTTGAGCTTGACGTTCTTCTCGATGTAGACGGCCAGCCGGTTGAGGATGGTGTCGAGGATGCCGCCCATCTCGCCGGCGTGGATCAAGCTTCAGAAGAGATGTTAGAAGACCTTGGGGTGCTTGGTGAGCGAATCATAAAAGGTGGCGACTTGCTCGACGTCGTTTTTGACGCCCTTGAGCACGTCGTTCAGCGCTTGGTTGTCGCCCTGCGAGGAGAGGATCTCCAGACACTGCACGAGCGGAAGCCCGGCGTCGATCATGGTCGCGAACTGGCGGATGAAGATGACGATCTCTTTTTGATCGATCCCCTTCTTGAACAGCTTGGGGAGCTTGATCTCGATCTCTCTGGCCTTCTTCTCGACCTTGACCGGGTTCAGATTCTGGGCGCGCAGTTTTCCTTGCACCGCGTCGGCAGAGTCTGCCTCCATCGTGCCTTTCTTGGTCTCACCCGTGCGGGCACGCGCTTCCCAGACCCATTCGGTCATCCGTCGTCCGCTCCCCCAGCGACGATGCTAACAGACTCGCTCGCGCCGCCCTCAACGCATTGAGCGATTGTCGATCATACTCTGGAGCTCGCTGGGATCGGGAGAGCGCAGGCGCGCGTCTTCGAGGGTAATCTGTCGTCGCGTGTAGGCGGCGTAGAGCGCCTGGTTCATGGTCTGCATCCCGCTCACACCTTGGCCCGTCTGCATGATCGAGTAGATCTGATGCACCTTGTCCTCGCGGATGAGGTTTCGGATGGCGGCGTTCGGCACCATGATCTCCATAATCATCGCGCGGCCCGGACCATCTGCTTTGGGGACTAGCGTCTGGGTCACCACCGCCTGCAACGTGAACGAGAGCTGGGCGCGGATCTGCGCCTGCTGATGCGGCGGGAACACGTCGATGATGCGGTTGATCGAGCCCACCGCGGTGTTCGTGTGCAAGGTGGCTAACACCAAGTGGCCGGTCTCCGCGATCGTCATGGCGGCTTCGATGGTCTCGAGGTCGCGCATCTCGCCGACGAGCACGATGTCCGGATCCTGGCGCAGCACGGACTTGAGCGCCTCTTTGAAGCCGTGGGTGTCGGTGTGCACCTCACGCTGGTTGACGAGGCACAGCTTGTGCGTGTGCAAATACTCGATCGGGTCTTCGATCGTCATAATGTGCTGGCGCGTCTCGTTGTTGATCTTGTCGATCATCGCGGCCAGCGTCGTGGACTTGCCGGAGCCGGTCGGGCCGGTCACGAGCACGAGCCCGCTCTCTTTTTTGGTCAGCTCGCCGATGATGGGCGGCAGCCCGAGCTCCTCGAAGCTCAGCACCTTGAAAGGAATCGCGCGAAACGCGCCCGCCACCGCGCCGCGCTGCATGAAGATGTTCGCGCGAAAGCGCGCGAGGTTCTTCACGCCGAACGAGAGGTCGAGCTCGTTGTTCTTTTCGAACTGGACCTTCTGCTCTTCGGTCAGCACGGAGTAGCAGAGCTGCTTCGTCTCGACGCCGGTGAGCGGCGGCACTTTGAGCGGCACCACCGAGCCGTCGATGCGCAGCTGCGGCGGGCTCCCGGTCGTCACGTGGAGATCGGAGGCGTTCTTGTCGATCATCGCCCGCAGCAGCTGATGCAGGTTGATGCGGAGCCCCTCGGCAGGCGGTTGCATACCGTCGATGCTATCGCGCGTGCGGCTCGCCCCGCGACTCGGAACTGCGTTTCGAGCGCTTCGATCGAGGCCGCTCGCGCACGCGCTACAGCTCGACCTTCGTCCACCGACCGCGCTTCATCCAGTCGCGGTTCAAGGCGCGGGTCACGGCGCGCGCCGCGGACCAGGCGGTCAGGAACGTGCCCTCCTGACCGAGGCCGGGGACGACCTGCGCGTTGCACAACAGCACACGTTTGATCGGCGCGCGCACGGCGAGCGCAGCCGCGCCGTGTAGGCGGGCGCTCGGGAAGGTGTACACCGGCTCCATGGTGTCAGGTCCGCGCCGCAGGCTCGCATCGGGTTGGATCGCGGCGCCGCTGCGCGCGTCCTGGGCCGGCCTTCCGTCGTGGGGCGAGTCGATGAGTTCGACGTGTCCGCGCAGGAAAGGCGAGAGCAGGTTCAGCGCGTCCAGC
>CAZYWR010000880.1:0-3148 GCA_964651185.1 uncultured Polyangiales bacterium | reverse complement strand
CGCGCGCGGACGCGCTCGCGCACGACGACGCGCCGGCGCGCGAGGCCCTGCGCGAGGCGGCGAGCGCGCGTGCGGACACAGGCGAGCGCACGCGTGGGGCGGGGCGCGAGGATTCGGCGCGCGCCCGCGGCACCAGCGAGCTTCGACAGGTTCGGCTCGAGCGACGCGACGAGCGCGAGCGCGTGGTGCTGGAGCTAAGCAAGCCGGCGGAGTTTCGCGTCTTGCCGGGGGCCGTCGGGCCGGCGCGCATGGAGGTCCGGGGCGCGACGCTCGACGGCGAGCTCGCGCGCGACTACCGCGAGCCCGAACTGGCGCTCGTGAAGGGCGTCAAGCTCAAGGCCGACGGCGAGCGCGTGATCGTGGAGGTGGAGCGCTTCGAGAACGCGAGCGGCAGCGCCATGCGCGAGGGCAACCGCATCGTTTGGCTATTTGCGCGGGGCGTGGAGGCGCAGGGCGGCGCGCCCAAGCCGCGCACCTTGGTGGCGGCCGTGCCCGAGATCGAGCTCGAGTCGGAGCAGGCGGCCTCGTTCGTGAGCGGTACGCTCGGTCAGGCCAAGAGCATCGGATCGCCGAAGTACTCGGGCCGGCGCATCGACCTCGACTTTAAAGACGCCGACATCCACAACATCCTGCGGCTCTTGTCCGAGGTGGGCGGCGTGAACGTCGTGACCAGCGACGACGTCGGCGGCTCGGTGACGATCCGCATGCGCGACGTGCCGTGGGATCAAGCGCTCGATGTCATCCTGCAGGCCAAGGGGCTCGGCGCGGAGCGCCGCGGCAACCTCGTGCGCGTGGCGCCGCAAGACGTGCTCGAGAAGGAGCGCGAGCTGGCGATCGCGCGGCAAAAGCAGCAGATCGAGCTGGCACCGCTGGAGACGCGGCTCGTGCCCGTGAGCTACGCGACGGCCAAGGACATGCAGCCGCGCGTGCAAGAGGTGCTGTCGCCGCGCGGTGCCGTGTCGGTCGACGAGCGCACCAACGTGCTGATCGTGCGCGATATCGTCGATAACCTGGACGAAGTCGAGGAGCTCGTGCGCACGCTCGACACGCAGACGCCGCAGGTGCTGGTCGAAGCGCGCATCGTCGAGGCCACGAGCAACTACGTGCGCGACGTGGGCATCCAGTGGGGCGGCGACGTGTCGCTCAACCAGGCGTTCGGCAATCAGACGGGCCTGGTGTTCCCGAGCAACGTCGGCATCGCGGGCGGCGCCTACGACAACTCCGCCACGCCCACCCAAGGTCTGTCGCCGCTCGCCGCGCAGACGGCGGTGCCGAACTTCGCGGTCAACCTGCCGGCCGCGGCGGGCGCCGGCGCGGGCGGCGCGCTCGGTCTGAGCTTCGGTAGCGTGGACGGCAACTACAACTTGAACGTGCGCTTGAGCGCGGCCGAGTCGACCGGCGCGGTGAAGATCATCAGCTCGCCGCGCGTGCTCACGCTCGACAATCACGCCGCGCGCATCTCGCAAGGCACGCAGATCCCTTACTCGCAGGTGAGCGCGCAGGGCGTGCAGACCGCGTTCCTGAACGCCGTGCTCGAGCTCAGCGTGACGCCGCACGTGACCGCCGCCGGCTCGGTCTCCATGAAGGTGAACGTCACGCGCAACGAGCCCGACTTCTCGCGCACAGGCGCTAACGGTCAGCCGACGATCGCCAAGCGCGAGGCGCAGACCGAGCTCTTGATCAACGACGGGCACACTGCGGTGATCGGCGGGATCTATACGCGCAACAGCAGCCGCACGGTCGACCAGGTGCCGCTCTTCGGCGACATCCCGATCATCGGGCTCATCTTTCAGCGCCGGCGCCAGGCCGATACGCGCAACGAGCTCTTGATCTTCCTGACGCCGCGCATCGTCAACCGCGAGCAGTCGCTGATGTCTGCCAATCCGCCGCCCCAGCCCTGAGCTGGCGCGGCTCGTGCCGAGCTCGCGTTTCGGCCATACTCGCGCGCGATGGCTGAACGCGTGTTTCTCTCCGGACCGATGGGCAGCGGCAAGTCGCGCGTGGCGCGCGCGCTCGCCGAGCTCTGGCGTGCGGTGCCGGTCGACTTGGACGAGCGGATCGAGGCGCTCGCTGGGGCGAGTCCGGCGCAGATCTTCGAGCGGCACGGCGAGGAGCGCTTTCGCGCGCTCGAGCGCGAGGCGCTCGAGCAGGTGCTCGCCGATCCCGGCGCGCGTGTGATCGCGCTGGGCGGCGGAACCGTCACCCAGCGCGACCTGCGCCGGACGCTGTTGGGCGAGGGCACGCTCGTGACCTTGCGCGCGTCGCTCGACACCTTGTGCGCGCGCGTCGGCGCGGGGCACGGACGGCCGCTGCTCGCGGGCGGAGCGAGCGCGGAGCCGCCGCGCGCGCGCCTGGCGCGGCTCTTGGAGCAGCGCGCGGATGCCTACGCGGAGTGTCACGCCGAGATCGATACCGATGGGCGCGATCCGCGCGCGCTGGCCGAAGCGATCGATCGCGTGGTGAGCGATCCGCCGATCGTGGTCCCACTGGGCGCGCGCACGTACCGGGTCGAGGTGGGCGCGGGTGCGCGTCACGTGCTCTGCGAGCGCGCGCGCGCGGCGGCGAGCGGCGAGCACGTGGTGCTGGTCACCGATACCGGCGTGCGCGAACCCTGGGCGCTCTGGGGCGAGCGCGAGCTCGCTACCGCGGGCAAACGCGTGGTGTCGGTCTGCCTGCCCGCCGGCGAACAGCACAAGAACCTGAGCAGCATCGAGGCGATCTGGGATGCCGCGCTGCGCGCGGGCGTCGATCGCGATGCGTTGGTGCTGGCGATCGGCGGAGGCGTGGTGGGCGACATGGCCGGCTTTGCCGCGTCGACCTTGCTGCGCGGGGTCGCGTTCGGGCAGCTGCCGACTACGTTGCTCGCCATGGTCGACAGCGCCGTGGGCGGCAAGACCGGCATCGATCGACCGGAAGGAAAGAACCTGGTCGGCACCTTCCATCAGCCGCGCTTCGTGCTGTGCGACATCGAAGTGCTGACGACTCTGCCGGCGGCCGAGCGGCGCGCGGGCCTGGCGGAGGTCGTGAAGTCGGCCTGGCTCGATGGCGAGGCGAGCACGGCGCTCCTCGAGCGGCGCGCCGCCGCGCTGGCGGCCGGCGATCTCGAGGCGCTGACCGAAGCCGTGCGCATGGCGGTCGCGCTCAAGGC
>CAZYWR010000879.1:0-3888 GCA_964651185.1 uncultured Polyangiales bacterium | reverse complement strand
CAAGTCGAAGCGCGCGCTGCGCGAGCCGTTCACAGCCGAGCCGGCTGCGAGCGCCGGCTCGGCGATCTCCAAACAAGCGTCGATGGCGTCGCGATAAACTGGCTCTGTCTCGTACAGCCCGGCGCCCATGCCCGCGTACTGCGCGCCGCCGCCCGGGAACAGAAAGACGACCGACGGCTTGCGCCCCTCGCACTCTCCCGTGAGGACGAGCTTCGGATCTCGCTCGCGCAGCCGCCGCACCGCCTCTTCGATGCTCTTCGCGGTCAGCACGCGGCGGTGTCCCATGGCGCGACGGCCGACCGCCAGCGTGTACGCGACATCCGCCAAATCGGGCTTCTCACTCTCGAGGTGGGCCGCGAGGTTGTCGCTCGCCCGGTCGAGCGCGGAGCGCGTCTTGGCAGAGAGCACGATCAGCTGCTCGGCGCGGCCGCCCTCGCCTTCGATGGGCTCTGGCGGCTCTTCCAAGATCACGTGGCAGTTGGTGCCGCCCGCGCCGAGCGCCGTCACGCCGCAGCGCAGCGGCCCTTCGCCTCGCCACGCCTGAAGCTCGCTGTTTACGAAGAACGGGCTGCTCGGGAAGTCGATCTGTGGATTGGGCGCTTCGTAGCCGAGACTGGGCGGGAGCTGGCGATGCTTGAGCGCCATGACCGCTTTGATCAGGGACGCGATGCCCGCCGCCTCGCCCAAATGCCCGATGTTCGACTTCACCGAGCCGAGCGCGCAGAACTGCACGCGCTGCGTATGGCGCGCGAACGCCTGACGTAGACCTTCGAACTCGATCGGGTCGCCGACCAAGGTGCCCGTGCCGTGCGTCTCGACGTAGCTGATGCTCTCGGCGTCCACGCCCGCCGACTTGATCGCTTCATCGATCACGTCAGCTTGCCCATCGACCGAAGGCGCCAGGTAGCCGACCTTCTGCGAGCCGGCGTTGTTGATCGCGGAGCCCTTGATCACGGCGTGGATGGTGTCGCCATCGTCGAGCGCGTCTTTGAGCCGCTTGAGCACCACGCAGCCCGTGCCGCTGCCGAACACCGTTCCGGCGCTCTTGGCGTCGAAGGGGCGGCAATGCCCGTCGGGCGAGAGGATCTCGCCTTCGCGGTGCTCGTAGCCGTGGCCCATCGGCACGAGGATCGTGGAGCCGCCCGCGAGCGCGAGCGTGCACTCGCCGCGCGCCAGGCTTTGACAGGCCATGTGCACGGCGACGAGCGCGCTCGAACACGCAGTCTGCACGTTGACGCTGGGCCCGCGCAGGTCGAACTCGTACGAGACGCGCGTGGCCAGGAAGTTCATGTCGTTGCCGGTGTGGCGAACCAAGAACTCGCCCATCGAGCGCATCAGCTCGGGGTTCGTGCGCAGGTTCTCCATGAGATAGAGGGGCGCGCCGGAGCCGGCGAACACGCCGACCGCGCCCTCCTCGGGCAAGGCGCTGTCGCCGGCGTGCTCGATCGCCTGCCAGGCGACCTCGAGGAAGAAGCGCTGCGCCGGGTCCATCACCGAGGCGTCGCGCGGGCTGAAGCCGAAGAAGCCGGCATCGAACTTGTCGATGTCGTCCAGCACCGGACAGGCCTTGACGTAGCTCGGATCGCGCAGCTTCTGGCGCGGCACGTCGGCCGCGACCAGCTCCTGATCGCTCAATCTCCGGATCGACTCGACGCCGTCGCGCACGTTCGCCCAAAACGCCTCCACCGAGGCGGCGCCGGGGAAGCGGCCCGCCATGCCGATGATCGCGATCTCGATGCGCTCGTCCGACTGCTCTCCACCACTCATCCGGAGCTCCTTGAGCCGCGCTCCGCGCGCATCTGGCGCCTGCGCTCCGCCGCGTCCTTGCGGCGCTCGTCGCGTTCCTCTTTGCGCTTGTCGCCGCCGGGCAGCTGCCCTCCTTCGCTCGCGAGGTGGCCGGCCAGGGCCTCCACGCTCGGAAAACGAAACATACTCACCAGAGACACCTTACGCCCAAGCGCGGCCGAAAGCCGGTTCGCAGCCTGCACCGTCAGCAAGGAATTGGCGCCGAGATCGAAAATATTTTCGGAGCGGCCCACCCGCTCCAACTGCAGCAGACTCTGCCAGGTCTCGGCGATGGTCTGTTCGAGATCGTTGCTCGGCGGCACGAACGCGACCGCCTCGCGCGCCACTCCCCGCTCCGGCGCAGGCAGCGCTTTGCGATCGATCTTGCCGTTCGGCGTGAGCGGAAATGCGCTCAGCTGCACAAAAGCTGCCGGGATCATGTACTCCGGCAGCGACTGACGCAGGTGCTCGCGCAGCTCCTCGGCGAGGGCGCGCGTGTCTTCCGCGCGCGCCGGCTCGTTCGCCCAGGGCTCACCCATGATCGGCGCAAACGGTGCGGACCCGTGCGGAGCGCGCTCGCGATGGCGCAAAAACGCGTCGAAACGCGCGTGGTCGCCGGAGCGCGCCTGCCGGACGTCCACTTCATAGCGGGCGTCTAGCCGGCAAAGCGCATCAGGATCGATGCCCTCGTCCGCGGCGCGCGCCAGCTCTGCGCGCAGGGCGGCGGCATCTGCGGTCATTCCCGTGGCGAGCGCAGCGCGCACGCGATGGAGCCCCAGCACCCGGGCATTGGGAAGGTCGGTGAGCCAAAGGGCCGCGGGCTCTTCCGTGAGCTGCGCCGAGACCTGCGCCAAGGTAGTCAACCCGCGCACCGGCTCGAGGGCGAGCACCTCCGGCGTCAGCCGGTCCTGCTGCGGATCGGCGAGATCACCTCGCTGGCGCGCGCTCGCACGCGCGCCGACCTCGAGCACCACGTCACAGCGAAAACAGGACATCTCGTTGCGTGCGGCGCCGCGCTTGAGCCGAACGTGCGCGGCGACGACGCGTGGCAGCTTGCCACAGAGGTCGTGAAAGAACGACTCGGATAGCACGAGCTCACCCTCGCTGCGCAAACGCCGTTCGAGGCGCCGGCCGAGCTCCGCGGCCGCGAGATGCCCCGGCGCTTGCGCCAGCTCGACCCAAGTGTGGAAAGACTCCAGCTGAGCGAGGTTGCGGATGTCGCCGAGGAAGATGTGCCCCCCATCCGCCACCAGCTCGCTGGTCCGCCGGATGACATCGGTGAGGTAGCTCGCATCAGGGAAGTACTGCGCGACCGAGTTGATCACGATCGTGTCGAGCGAGCGCGGCTCCACGCCTTCGAGCGCATGGGCCGCCTGTTGGAACAAGGTCACTTTCGCGGCTTCGGCCGGCGTCAGCTCGCGGCGGATGCTCTCGAGCGCGAACGCAGAGAGATCAATCCCGGTATATCGCTCCACGTACGGCAGGAGCGCGTACAGGATCATGCCCGTCCCGCAGCCGATCTCCAGCACGCGATGGGGAGCGAGCTCGAGAATGCGCGCCACCGTCGCGTCGCGCCACTCGCGCATTTGTTCGGCCGGAATGGGCGCTCCGCTCGCGCTGTCGCGCCAACCCGCGAAGTTGAAGCGCGGGTCGATGCGCGCGGGGCCGCTTGCAGACCCGCTGAGCTCGCCGCCTTCGCTACTCGCCAGGCGGTACGTCTCGTCCCAGAGGGCCTGCCACGGCGCAACGCGGGTGCTGTCGTCGACCGCATGCCCGTCGATCTTCGACTGCGCTTCGCTCCCCAGCTCCGCATCGGCGCGCGCCTTCCCACGCGCGCCCGCGCCAGCGCCGGCTTCGACCCTGTCATGCGCGCCCGCGCCAGCGCCGGCTTCGACCCTGTCATGCGCGCCCGCGCCAGCGCCGGCTTCGACCGCGCTCCCGATGACGTAGGCGACCAGCCGCGCCGCGCCGTCGTCGCTGCGCGCCACGACGACGCTTTGGCGCACCTTGGGATGGCGCGCGAGCATGCTTTCGATCTCGCCGAGCTCGATGCGGTAGCCATTCACTTTGACTTGGTGGTCGAGCCGGCCGAGGAATTCGAGT
>CAZYWR010000878.1:0-5184 GCA_964651185.1 uncultured Polyangiales bacterium | reverse complement strand
GACGCTCGGGCGCACCGTGCACACGCGCACCGGGTTGCGCTCGGGCCGGCCGCGCGAGCGCGCCTCGCGGTTCATGCGCTCGATGAAGTCGGGCCCGTACGCGGAGAGCCCCATGGCCATGTAGTCGTTGATGCGCTCCATGCCTTGGATGTCGGCGTCGAGGTGATCGAGGAAGAACGCGTCGAGCACCTTGCCGAGCATGAACGGCGCGCCCGGCGCGCGGTCGGGAGCCATCTCGCGCACGCGCGAGCCCTCGTCGTACTTGCGGTGCGATAGGCCGATGACGAAGAGGCGGCGCGCACCCAGGTGGATCGCGGGCGCGGTCGGCGTGTTGATGCGCAGGCCGCCGTCGCAGTGCAGCTCGCCGTGGACGTCGACCACGGGAAACAAGATGGGCAGCGCCGCCGAAGCGAGCACGTGATTGGCGCGCACCGGCCCGTCGCGCATCACGACTTGCCGGCCCACGTCGCGCGGGCGCGGGACGTGCGGGCTCAGGTCGACGAAGATGTGGGGGCGGCCGGTGGCGACGTGGGTCGTGGCCAAGGTCAGCGCCTGCAGCACGCCACGCCGCAGGTTGCGCGCCAGGCTCAGCCAGGAGACGTTTTCGCCGATCAGGCGCGCCAGCGGCTCGGCCTTGAACAGACCTTGGGGCTTCGCGCCGCCGAGCCAGACACGGTGCAGCAGCGCGAGCTCACGCAGCCCAAAGCTCAGCACCTGGGAGAAGTCGAGCTCGTACCAGAGCTCGACCAAGCGTTCGATGCCGCGCACCGGCTCGTGAGCGGCCGACGCCAAAAACGAGCCGTTGACCGCCCCGACGCTCGAGCCCGAGATGATGTCGATGCGCGGCACTTTGCCGGTGCTGCGCACGAGCTCCCCGAACACGTAGCTCAGCACGCCGACCTCGTAGGCCCCGCGCGCGCCGCCGCCCGAGAGGATCACGCCGAGGGGGAGCAAGGTACTCACTCGCAGCGATGGTAACCGACGAAGCACCCAGCGTGCCATGCGAACGCGCGCACGCGGTATGATCGGCGCGATGATCCCGCTGACCGTTCCGGCGCTCGCAGAGGAGGAGATCGCGGCCTGCGCGCGGGTGTTGCGCTCGGGCATGCTGGTGCAAGGGCGCGAGGTCGGCGAATTCGAGGAGGCGCTCGCCGCGCGCACCGGGCGCAAGCACGCGGTGGCCGTGGCGAGCGGCACCGCCGCGCTCGAGCTCGCGCTGCGCGCGCTCGGAGTCGGCCCGGGTGACGAGGTGCTGTGTCCGGCGCTCACCTGGCCGAGCCCCGCGCATGCGGTGCTCGCAGTCGGCGCGGAGGTCGCGCTGGTCGACATCGATCCCCATGAGTGGAACGCGACCGCGGAGACGCTGGCGGCCGGGCGCACGCCGCGCACGCGCGGTGCGATCGTGATCGACCAATTCGGCAATCCGGCCCGTCATGCCGAGATCGTGCGTGCGCTGCCGGAGCTGCCGATCGTGGTGGACGCGGCCTGCTCGCTCGGCGCGAGCTATGCCGGTGCGCCCTGCGGTAGCCAGGGACTCATCGCCTGCACCTCCTTTCATCCGCGCAAGGTGCTGACCACGGGCGAAGGGGGCGCGTGTCTCTGCGATGACGACGCGTTGGCCGAGCGCCTGCGCATTTTGCGCAACCACGGCCAGCGTGCTCCTGGCCAGTTCGTGTGCGCCGCCGGCAACGAGCGCATGACCGAGCTGGCGGCCGCGATCGGCGCGGCACAACTGCGCAAGCTCGACCGGTTGGTGGCCGAGCGGCGCCGGCTGGCCGAGCAGATTCGCGCGGCCTTCCTCGGGCGCGCCTTCCAGCGCGCACCCGCCGGCGGCGTGGCCAACGCGCAGACGCTGGGGCTCGTCGTCGGTGCGCCAGGGCAGGGTTCGCGCGAGCGAGATCGCGTGATCGCCGCGCTCGCGCAGGACGGCGTGCAGGCTGGGAAGCTCAGCTATGCGTTGCCGGAGCTGCCGCAGTTCGCGGATGCCGCTGCCAGCGCTGCGCGCCACGGGCGTCTGCTCGCTCATGCGCGGGACGTCGCCGCGCGCGGGCTCGCGCTCCCGCTCTACCCCAGTATGAGCGACGCCGAAGCGGCGCACGTGATCGCAGCGCTGGGAAAGGTGCTCGAGCCATGAGCGGCGCGGTCCTGAGCGTAGGCGATCTCCACAAGACCTTTCGCATCGGCTTCTTTCGTAAGCGGGTCGAAGCCGTGCGCGGGGTGAGCTTCGACGTGCGCGCGGGCGAGACCTTCGGTCTGCTCGGACCGAACGGCGCGGGCAAGACCACGACCATCAAAGCCATCTTGCGCTTGATCCGCCCGGATCACGGCGCGATTCAGCTGTTCGGGGCCGCGCTCAGCTTGGGCAGCATGCGGCGGATCGGTTACATGCCCGAGAACCCGTACGTCTACCAATATCTGCGCGCCTCCGAGTTTCTCGACCTGTGCGGCCGGCTCATGGGCATGGACGCCGCGCGGCGGCGCAAGCGCAGCGCGGAGATGCTCGAGCTGGTCGGGCTCGCGCACGCGCTCGATCGGCCGATCGGTCGCTTCTCGAAGGGCATGATGCAGCGCGTGGGGTTGGCGCAGGCGCTGCTGCACGATCCGGAGCTCTTGATTTTGGACGAGCCCATGAGCGGGCTCGATCCGATCGGCCGGCGCCAGGTACGCGAGATCATCATGGCTCAGCGCCGCGCGGGCAAGACCTTGATCTTCACAAGTCACGTGCTGAGCGACGTGGAGATGTTGTGCGACCGCATCGCGATCGTAAACCGCGGGCAGGTGGTGGCGCGCGGTACGCTCGACGAGCTGCTGAGGCGTGAGGTACGGCGCGTGCGCCTGCAGCTCGAGGGTGCGCCGCCCGAGTTGAAGCGCCGGCTCGCCGAGCGCGGCTACGAGCTGCGCGAACACGAGCGCAGTCTCCACGTGCGCGTGGAGGGCGATCAGGAGGTGAACGGGCTGCTCGCGGAGGTGCTGCGCGAAGGGGCGACCGTGATCGAGGTCGAACCCGAGCGCGAGACGCTCGAGGACCTGTTCGTGCGCAAGGCCGTGGCGAGCGGAGAGTGATCGCGGTATGGGAAACGGCATGCGCAGGGTGTCGCCGCGGGAGGCCCAGGAGCTGATCGAGCGAGAGGGGTTCGTCTATCTCGACGTGCGCTCCGTGCCTGAGTTCGAGGAGGCGCATCCGCGCGGCGCGTACAACGTGCCGTTCGCGGAGCCCTGCGAGGGGGTGTTGAGCCCGAACCCCGGTTTTGTGAGGGAGGTCGCTGCCCTCTTTGGACGCGACGCAGGCATCGTGATCGGCTGTGCTTCTGGCGTGCGCTCGCTCGAGGCGGCACGTCTGCTCGGGGCGCATGGCTTCGCGAACTTGGTGGAGCAGCGCGCCGGATTCTCCGGTGTGCGTGATCCGTTCGGGCGGGTGCGCGAGCGCGGCTGGCGCGAAGAGGGTCTCCCGGTCAGCACCGGAGACGAGCTCGGGCGAAGCCATCGCGAGATCCGCGCCCGAGCACAGGCGCAACATCGCTGACGGAGTGGCGAGGGAGGGAGCGATGGCCGAGCGCACGCATTTCACGCGCATGGACGAGAGCAGCCGCGAAGAGTGGATGGCGATCGGGCAGGCGACGATCGAGCAGCAATCGGCGGTGCCGGCGCGCATCCTCGCGATGCTCGGCGAGCTGCGCGGCTTGTACGCGGGCTTCGGGGTCGATCAGCTCCACCACGCGCTCCAGACCGCCACCATGGCGCGGCGCGCGAACGCGCGCGACGAAGTGATCTTGGCCGCGCTCTGCCACGACCTGGGCAAGGTCATCTCGATCCCTAACCACGCAGGCATCGCGGCCGAGATCCTGCGGCCCTACGTCTCCAACGAGGTCTATCAGGTAGTGCGCACCCATCAGCAGTTCCAGGGCCGCCACTACTTCGCCTACTTCGGCGCGAGCCCCACCTTGCGCGACAAGCACCGCGGCGAACCCTGGTACGCGCTCGCCGAGCAATTCACGGACGAGTGGGACCAAGCGGCGTTCGACCCGAGCTATCCGGTGTTGCCGCTCGACGAGTTTGCGCCGCTCGTGCGCGAGTACTTCGGCCGCTACCCGCAGGGGCTTTGACTGGCCCACTGCAGCCGAGCCCAGGAGAGCGCCGCGACCGCAGCGACGGCCATCGGCCGCTACTCGCAGGGGCTTTGAACTGGCCTACTGCAGCCGAGCCCAGTAGAGCGCCGCGACCGCAGCGACGGCCAACAACAGCAGCGAGACGACGAGCCAAGCGCTCGTCTTGCTGGCCGGCGCAGGCTTGGGCCGAGCGCTCTCGCCATCGCTCAAGCGTAGCTTCGGGGTCTGCAGCTCGAGCGGCGCGGCTTCGGACTCCGGCAGACTGTCGTGCGCCACCTCGAGCTTCGCGGCGCTGGCGACAGTCGGCGGCTCCGCGAACAAGTCCGGCTCGTCGAGCGGCCCAGGTTGCGTGACTCCCTCGAGCTCGCCTGAATCGGTGGGCCCGGGCGGAGCAGGCATCGTCGGCGTCAAAGGTCGCTCGGACTCTTCGGGCTTCCCGTCGAGCCGGCCGAGCGTCTCACGCAAGATGTCGAGCTGCGACGCGTCGGCGACGACCGTGACCTCGCCTGCGTCGTACTCTTGGCTTGGCTCGCCGAACTCATCGTCCTCGAGCTCCGATTCACGCGCGGCGGGCGGCTTGAGCGGCGTGACCTTCGCCGCGGCGTCGTTGGCGGGCACCTGCGCCATACGCTGCAGCAGACCGGGCGCCGCGGGATCGGTCGGGATGTCCGCGAATGACGGGCGGCTCGGAGGGGCAGCGCGTAGGGGCGGCTCGGTTTGCGCCAGACTCGGGCGCGCGGCGCTCGCCGGCGGAAAGGTCTGCGAGCTGCTGGCGCGGGCGCCGCTCGCAGGCGCGCTGATGGCGGGACGGACTCGCGTGCCCGGGGGCGGGCTCGTGGGCGCGGTCGAGAACTGCGCCGGACCCGGTGCAGGGTGGGCGCCGGAGCCACCGCTCTGCGCCGGAGCGCTGGCGGCGGCCGGGAGCTTCGCCGGCGCGGCGGGTCCCGGAGGCGCGCTGTTCGGCGCGGAGGCGGCGGCGCTTTCGTGGGCAGGCGCGGGGGCGCTGGTCGGGCCGCGCGTCGCTGCATGGGCTGCACCGTTCGCCGGCGATGCAGGCTTGGCGGCGCCCTGCTCGGGC
>CAZYWR010000877.1:0-1790 GCA_964651185.1 uncultured Polyangiales bacterium | reverse complement strand
CTCGCGATCGCTCGGCTCGAGGTAGCTCGAGGTCAGCAAGATGATCGGCACCGTGCGCAGCGCGTGGTCTCGCCGCAGCGCCGCGGCCAGCCCGAAGCCGTCGAGCCGCGGCATGAGCACGTCGGAGACGATCAGGTCCGGTCGCGCTGAACGCGCGAGCTCCAGCGCTTGTTGGCCGTCGCGCGCCTCTTCGAGCTGAAAGCCGAGCCGGCTGAGGTGAAAACAGGTCAGGCGCAGCTGAATGGGGTCGTCATCGACCACCAGCAAGCGGCGGTTGTCGCCGAAGCGCTCGCCCTCCGGCTCGGGCGCGGCGAAGTGGACCCTGACCATCGCGACCAAGTGGGCGGGCTCGATGGGCTTCGGGAGCACGTCGTCGAACCCGACCGCGGAGATGCGCTTGGCGTCTAGGTTCGATACCAGCCCCGAGAACGCCAGTACGCGCGCCGGCTCGCCGCCTGCGAGCTGCCGGAGGCGCGAGGCCAGCGCGAAGCCATCCATGTCGGGCAGCACCAGATCTTGAATCACGAGCTGGGGCTGCTCGGCCTGCATCAGCGCGAGCGCGGTGGCTCCGTCTTTGGCTTCGTGCACGACGAAGCCGGCGGCGCGCAGCGCGCGCGCGAGCAGCTTGCGGCTGGTGGCGTGGTCATCGACCAAGAGGATGCTCTGGGGATTCATTCAGGCCTTGGGCGGCTCACCCGGGAGACCGAGGTGCTCGGCAACGATGCGCGGCAGCGCCCGCGTATCCACGGGCTTCGGGATGTAGCCGTCGCAGCCGGCGGCGCGCGCGCGCTCTTCGTCGCCCTTCATCGCGTAGGCGGTGACCGCGATCACGACGATGTCGCGCGTCTCGGGCGCGGCCTTGAGCCGCTGCGTCAGCTCGAGCCCGTCCATGCCCGGTAGCTGCAGATCCATCAGAATCAGCGCGGGATGGGTCGCACGCACGACTTCGAGCGCGCTCTCCGCGTCGACGGCTGTGCGCACCTCGTAACCCTTTGCCTGGAGGAGATAGGCGATCAATTTGAGGTTCGTAGGATTGTCGTCGACGACGAGCACCACCGCAGCAGGCATCACTCACCTCATCAACGCGCGCGTGACGCGTTGCGCACCGACGAGCGCGCGGTCTGTGCTTCTGCATCCGTAGAGGGCCGGGGCTGCAACCTGAATCGCGGCGATCACAGCCCGCGAGTTTAGCGCGAAATGCGCGCTTTCATCCGGGATCCTGAGGGCGCCCCAGCGGCTGTTCCAAGCCGAGGACAGCTCACGGATCGGTCAAGCGGCCGGTCTTTGGCGCGCCCCGCCGCCTCGTGCGCGCGCTTGTGCCCGCGGGAAAGAGGTTTGACCGCGCGCCGATCAGCGAACTTGGGGTGCGTCGCGCCAAAACGCGGACACCTCGGCGCGCGAGTAGCAACGGCTCGCATCGGGCAATCCGCGCAGGAGCACGCGGCCGTAGCTCTTCGCCGTGAGCCGCGGATCGAGCACGGCGACGACGCCCCGGTCGGTGCGCGTGCGGATGAGCCGGCCGAAGCCCTGTTTCAGCGCCAGCGCCGCGCTCGGCACCAGATACCCCATGAAGGCCGACTCGCCGCGCTCATGGAGGCGTTCGCAGCGCGCGGCCACCAACGGGTCCGTAGGGACCTCGAAGGGCAGCTTATCGATCACGACGAGCCGCAGCGCCGCGCCGGGGACATCCACGCCTTCCCAGAAGCTCGCGCTCGCGAACAGCACGGAGTCTTCCCGGGACTTGAACGTGTCGAGCAGCTCGCGCTTGGGGGCCATGCCTTGGACGAGCG
>CAZYWR010000876.1:0-3288 GCA_964651185.1 uncultured Polyangiales bacterium | reverse complement strand
CGTGCGGCGGTCTCGGGCTCGGGAGGACGGATGGGCATCATACGCTGCGTAGGGAAGTCCAGGCCGTAGGCCAAGCCCTGGATCGCACACCTCACTAGCGTGCGAACGGCAGCTCAGCTTACCACGCGACGCCACGCGCGGGCAGCCTCTAGACGCGCCCAGCTACTACGCCCGAAGTTTGCTGCACATGTCGGAAATGGGGCGATATTCCTCACGCGACGTGCCCGCGCGCTCACACATGGAGACGCGTCGCCACGCGCGCAGGTACCAGCCATCGCCGGATGCGTAGGAAAACGTCTGCTCAGTAAGCCTTGAGACGTGTGCGCAGGCGATCGAGCAGCTCGGTCGCCTTGGCCAGACCCATATCGATCGCAGCATCGACGAATTGGGTCTCGAGCGAATCACCGCCGCGCACGCGCCGCGCAGCCACTCTGCCGTTGCCTGCCGCCGGGGGACGCCCGCGCTTCTGCGACGCGCCGCCCGAGCTGCGGATGGTGTACAGGTAGGCCTTCGAGAGTCCGATGCCGGCCTCCTTGGCCTTACGCAGAATTTCGGAGGCAGGGGTCTCGGGTCCGAAGCTCAGGACGAAGTCGCGCTTCGACTGACCCCCGCCGCCGCGACCGGCTTTGGGCGGTGCTCCGCGCCCCCGTCCGCCTGCCTTGGTGGCCTTTGCTGGACCCTTGCCCTTGGCTTTGGCGGTAGAGCGGATCTTGTAGACGTGCGCCTCCGTGATCGCTATGCCCTGCTTTTTCGCCTCTTCGACGACCTGCTTGGCGCTGAGCTCACGTGGAAGACCAAGCACGAACTTGGTCTTGTTGCCGTACGGCTTCGTCGTCGTCGTCTTCTTCTTCTTTGCGGCCATCGGGTCCCTCTCAGAGCGCACGTGCCTGTTGAGCGCTTAGTAAGTCCACCACGTTTTTCGGCGGAACTCCAGTCAGCGGCGAATCATCGTACCCGGCCTCGGGCTCAGCATCGCCTCGCTTTCGGTCGTTGGGCGGTCATGTACAACGCGCGGAAGCGTTTGAAAAGAGTTCCTCTCACTCTCAAGTAGAACGCACTTGCGCTCGGCGAGCAATCTAGATGACGCACAGTGGTCAGGTGTGCCCGCGGCCAGAACAGACGAAAGGTCCTTTCTGAGGTCTCATCGGATCGGCCAGGCTGGCAGGCGGCGTGCGACCACACGGCCTACGGACCGGCGCGCTCAGCCCCGCATTCGCCTAAATTCCTGCGAATCTTGCCCTGCAGGCCGAATTCCCTTCACTCCAGTATGGTCGACCGGAACAAAAGGCCGGGCCTGAGCCCCTCCCAACGCGCTCTGAATCTGCTCAGGTTGCGACCACAACAGGGGACGATTCTTTTTGGCTGCTCAACCAGATCTGAACGACCTTTCTTCCCTCGTCGCAGATCTCGCGCGATCGCAGGGCCCTCGGACAGGGCGATCGGCAGTGCAGATTGGGCGTCTGCGGCTCGACCGAGCAGACGCATGCCGCTCGGGGGCTGCAGATCGCGAAGCCACAGCTCGGGCGTTTTGCCCCGTCGATCTTCCGACGCCATTTGCCGTGCTAGGGCGCCTGGACCGTCTCCAGGGCCGCTCCTCCGTCGACGTCAGAGCCACGGACCAGGCGCGCGTTGGCGAGCCGCCGCGTGTTCAACCCGCATTCGGCGGGATTTCGCGATCGGGGAGGGCGGGGAGCGGGCAACCGGGTTCGAACCGGCGACATTCAGCTTGGGAAGCTGACGCTCTACCAACTGAGCTATGCCCGCGTGCTTTCCACTCGTGAAAGCAGGCCCATCCTAGCGCGAGCATCGGGCCCGTCAACCGCTGCGCCGGGCGCGCTCTGCGCGGCAGCGAAGGAAAGTTGTCTCTTACTTTGCCCGGTGATTAGGGTCGTCCGACGAAAGCCGAGAGAGTGGAGCGTTCGCGATCAGGCTCCGGCTCTACCGCGACATGACCGACCTGAACGGCCGCCGTGTGCGCGTGATCAGCGGCTCGCGCGCACGGGCTTGGCCCCGCGCTTTCGAAGCTGATCGAGCTTGCTCGCGACGCCCCGGAACGTGCGGTCGCGCGCGGCGACCTGTTCGAACGCGGCCAGCGCGCGATCGAGCTGACCGATGCGCTCGTGAACTGCGCCGATCTCGTAATGGAGCGCGAGCTCTTCGGCGGGGCCGCGCTGTTCGCTCTGGAGCGCGCGCTCGAAGTAGTTGATCGCGAGTGCCGCGTCGCCGCGCTCGAGCTGGCACATCCCGATCATCGTCAGCGCCGTGCACGCGCGCTTCGTGCTCTTGGTCGCGAGCTCGAATTCGTTCATGGCGTCTTCGAGCAAGCCCATCTCTTTGTACGCAATGCCGAGATCGAAGTGCGTCTCTGCATCGTCAGGCGCGATCTGCTCGGCGACGCCCTTCTTGAACTGCGCAAACACCGACTCGACGTCGATCAAATCATCGTTGTCCGGGGCGGTCTCGACCTCGACGAGCTCCGCCGCGAGCTGCTCCGCGATGTCGAAGCTGTCGTCCTGGCCGGCCTCGCTCGCGCGCGCCTGTTCGTCGCGAGCCTCCGCGCCGGCTTCGTACTCCGCCAGGCGGCGCTTGAGCGGTCCGCTCGCCGGGTAAATGAGGATCGCCTCCTGGATCACCTCGAGTGCTTCGTCGAGCAGGCCTTGCGAGGCAAAGAACTCGGCCTCGTCCAGGACCTCCTCGATCTCGGCAGGCACCGCTTCGACCGCGCCGAGCTCGCGCGAACCGCTTTGCGGCGGCTGCGCACGCGCTGCGGCCGCTTCGCTCGGTACAGCGCGCGGCGGCACGCTGGGCGGCTTTGCTGCAGCCTGCGGGGCCGTCTCGCGTTCGCCGGTCGGCGGCTTCGGCGCGACCGGCTGCGGCGCTGCCTCTCGTTCGCGCGCGAGCGGCCTGGACGCGACGTGCGCGCCCTCTGGCTCGCGCGCGAGCGGCTTGAGCGCAGGCGGCGCCGGCAGCTCGCGGTCGAGCACCACCGGCTTCGGCACGGGCGGAGGCGCCAGCTCGGGTTCGCTCGCCGTGGGTGTCGATGCCAAGGGCGGGGCTAGCTCGCTCTCGCGCAGCAGGAGGTCTGCGAACGCCTCGCGCGGGGCGATCGGCTTGGCCTCGAGTGCGGGCCCCGTCGTGGAGGCGGCCTCGAGCTCCTCGCGCGACTTGGAGCGCGTGGAAGGCCGGACGAGCAGAAGCTCGGCATCACTCCAGGTCGGGGTCGGAATGCCGGCCACTGGAGTCGGTTCGTCAGGCGCGAGCGGCACCGGCGAGGGGCTCACTTCGCTC
>CAZYWR010000875.1:0-7300 GCA_964651185.1 uncultured Polyangiales bacterium | reverse complement strand
AGGCGGAGCTGCGCGGCGACTTCCAAGAGGCGGCGAGCATGTACGCGCTGGCTGACGAGATGGCGCCCGCGGGCGAAGCGCTGCGCGGCGCCGCGCGTGCGGCGCAGCAAGCGGGGCTGAACGCCACCGCGGCCACTCACGCGGCCATGCTGCTCCAGCGCGAGCCGGACGCGGATTCACGCGCGCTGGCGGAGGGGATCCTGCGGGACAACGCGCCGGAGCTCACCAGGCTGCACGTCACGTGCAACGCGCCGTGCAAGGTGCTGATCGACAGCCGCGTGACCCCCTCGCGCCTCGCGCAGGATCACGTGCTGTACGCGCGCCCGGGACAACGCGCGATCTCGGCGTCCTTCCAAAACGGCAACGCGCCCGCGCAGTCGCGTTCGTTGGTCGCGGGCGGCTCGGAGGAGCTCGGCTTCGACGAACCGGTCAGCGCCGCGCCTGCCGTCGCGGCCGTGGACACGAGCGCTCCCAGCGAAAGCCAGGAGCGACACGGGATCTCGCCCTGGTACTTCTACACGGCCGCAGCGCTTACCGCGGTGGCCGGCGGCCTGACTATCTGGCGCGGCCTCGAGGTCAACAGCAAGCACGACAACTATGACCCGCACGCCGCCAACGCGAAGGCCGACTACGACGAAGGCCGCAAGCTGGAGAGGCAGACCAATGCGCTGATCGGCGTCAGCGCCGGCTTGGCCGTGACCACCGCCGCCCTGGCGTTCTTTACGGACTTCAAGCGATCCGAACGCGCTGCGGGCCAGGCCTCGCGCAAGCGCTCACTGAGTATGGACGCGACCTCCCATGGAGCCATGCTCCGCTGGATGGGGTCGTTCTGAACAAACACGGAGTAGGAGAAGATGTCTGAGGGGGGGCAGCAGGCGAGGCGCGCCAAGCAGAAGATGGAGAAGGTGCTGGGCGAGTACCGCATCCTCGCCGAGCTCGCGCGAGGCGGCATGGGGCGCGTGTACGTGGCGCGCCGCAACGGACAAGCCGGTTTCGAGCGCTACTTCGCGATCAAGGTGATGCACCAGCAGCTGAATGACGACCAGAAGTGGGTGATGATGTTGCTCGATGAAGCGCATATCGCCTCGAAGCTGCACCATCCCAATGTCGTGCCCGTGCTCGACATCGGCACCTTCGCCGACGGCTACTACCTCGTGATGGATTACGTCGAGGGGTGCTCGCTGCAGGAGCTGCTCAAGAAGAGCCCCGACCATCGCCCGGTCAAAGCGATCGTCTCCATCCTGCTCGATTCGCTGCGCGGGCTGCACGCGGTGCACACCTTGCGTGGAGAGAACGACGAAGAGCTGCACGTGGTGCACCGCGACGTTTCGCCGCACAACCTGCTGCTGGGCGTGGATGGGAGCTGCCGCGTCACCGACTTCGGCATCGCCAAGGCCAAGCAGCGCTTCACCGACACGGACGTCGGCACGCACAAGGGGAAGATCGCGTTCATGGCGCCGGAGCAGATGCGCGGCCAGACGAACCTCGACGGCCGCGCCGACGTGTGGGCCGCAGGCGTCACGCTCTACGAAGCGTTGACCGGCGTGCACCCCTTCCGCGGCGAGAACGACGCGATGACCGTGCACTCGGTGATCGGCGGCGAGGTCGCTTTGCCGAGCGAGGTGGGGCTCAAGCCGCCCGCGGTGTTCGACGACGTGATCATGCGCGCGCTGCGGCGTGATCCGAACGAACGCTACGCCAGCGCCGAGCAGTTCGCGGACGAGTTGCGCGACGCGGCGCTGCAGATCAACGCGCTCGGCTCGGCGTCCGACGTGGCGCAGTGGGTTAAGGCGGTCTGCGGCGCGCAACTGGCGGAGCGCCGTCGCAAGCTGGCGCAGATCCCCAAGGGCGCCGAGGACACGATCGCGGGGAACACCGCGACGCTTCCGAAGCTGTGGTTCAACAACGAAGGGGGCCAGACCGGCGAGGCCAGCGGCAGCGTCACCCGAGATAGCATGCCGGTGGTTCCCGGGCAGACGGGCTGGCGGGCGGTCGGGTCGAGCGTCGCCGCGTTGGCGTCCAGCCGGCCGCGCGAGCTGACGATCGGCGCGTTGCTTTGCATCGCCGCGCTCGTGGCCATTACGACGCTGCTCACGCGACACTTCCAGTCGAGTCCGGATCCCGAGGTCGTCGAGGTCGACGCGCCCGCGCGTCCCACCGCCGCCGAGCCTCCGGCCGCGCCAGCCGCGGTGTTGCCGGCGGAACATCCCGCACAGGCGCCGCTCGCACCCACGCCAGCGGTCAGCGCCGAATCGGACGAGCCGAAGCGCGCGGCCCTCGTCCCGAGCGGCTCCAGCGTCCGTCGCCCAGCGCCGCGCGTCAGCAACACGAGCAAGGCGCACAAGAACACGAGCACCCCGAGCGCTGCCGCCAACGTGGCGCCACCCGCATTGCCCAGCGCGGCGCCCCCTGCCGTAGAGGGCGCGCCCGCGCCGGCCGCACCTGCACCGGCGCCGCCGGCGCGGCAGACGCCCAAGCTCGACAGCAACCCTTACTTGCTCGGAGAATAGCGTGCGATCACTCGTGACTCGTGGTCTGAGCGGCGTCCTGCTCGCGAGCGCCGCTGGCTGCTCGGTGTTCGAAGCACCACTTCCGGACGCTTCGATCGACGACGGCGCGGTCGGAGCGGACGACGCGAGCACGGACGCGGCTGTTGTCTCCCCGGTCGACGCGAACATGATTGCAGACGTAGGCGTGGACGCCATCGCGGACGCTGGTACAGACAGCGCGGGCGCGGACGGGAGCACGCCAGCGACGGACGATGGCGCCGTCGAGACCGACGCCGGCACGGATGCAGCCGAACCGAGCTGTGTGCTCACCGGCGTCGACGTGATGGACGTATGTTCGGGCGACGTCGTGATCAATGAGGTGGACGGCTCCGGTGACGACTTCGTGGAGATCTACAACCGTGGCGACGTCGCCGTGAACATCTCGGGCTGGGTGATCGCGGACGACAGCGGCGGCAGCCCCGACGTCTCCGAGGGAGCGATCGTCCCGAACGGCACCGTGCTCGAGGCCAAGCGCTTCCTGTACGTGTGGGCGAACCTGTCGCCCGAGCCGGGCGGCAATCCGGGCCTGCTCTTCGATACGTGCATCCCCGGCGCGCCGCCGCCCTGCCTCCATACGGAGTGGGGCGTCAGCGCCAGCGGCGAGCGACTTTATCTGCTGAACGGCTCGCTGACGCTGGTCTGCGCGGTGAACTACCCGAACGCAGTGTTCGGGGGCGAAGCCTTCGGCCGCATCCCCGACGGTTCCAGCCAGCTCTGCCCCACCAAGCCGACGCCAGGAGAGTCCAATGTTCGGTCGACGTTGCGTTGACCAGACGGCGCTCCTGTTCCTGTCGTGCGCGCTGGCGGGCTGCTCGGTGTTCGAGGCGCCGACGCCTTTTGATGGTGGCGGCGCGATGCCCCAAGACGCAGGCCAGGACAGCGGAGGCGACCAGCCTGCCGACGCCGATGTAGATGCCGTCGTCCAGATGGAAGACGCCGGCAGTCTGCCTGCAGGAAACGATGGCGGCAGCGCCTCCGTGGATGCGTCGATCACCGATTCCGCGGTAGACGCCGGAGAGGACGCCGCGGTCGTGATGATCCCCAAGCGACCGATGCTCGCCAAGTGCGGATTCGCGGCGCCCATCACGACAGGAAGTCTCACCTATGCGGGCCTCAACGAGGTCTCGGGCCTCGCGGTCAGCCGCAAGAACGCGCGCGTCATCTGGATGATCGAGGACAGCGGCAACGGCGCCCAGGTCCACGCCATGAACGACCAAGGGACGTTGGTCGCGAGCTATTCCGTCAGCGGCAACGCTGTGGACTACGAAGACATCGCCATCGGCCCTGGGCCCGTCGCGGGCGAGTCGTACCTGTACATCGCCGATATCGGCGACAACAACGGGATCCGCGCAAACATCGCCGTGTACCGGGCCCCCGAGCCCACGGTCGCTTGGGACCAAACGTTCGCCACCGGCGCGCTGAGCATGGTGGAGCCCTTTCCCATGCAGTACGCCAGCGGTCACTACAACGCGGAAGCGCTGATGGTCGACACGAACCAGGACATCTATCTCGTCACCAAAGACGGCTTCACGCGGCCTAACACGCTCTACCGCTTGTCTGCACCACAGATGCCCGCCACGCTGCGCACGCTCGAAGCGGTGGGCGCGCTGTTCGGTGGAACGGGGACGGACGTGGCGATCACCGGCGGTGATATGTCTGCAGACGGACAACAGATCATCGTGCGCACGCTGCGCTCCGCGACGTATTGGCAACGCGCCCCGGGTGCATCCGTCGCGGACACGATGCTGACGGGCACACCCTGCGACGCCGAGCTGGCGACCGAAGACAAGGGGGAGTCGATAAGCTTCTCCAGCGACGGCTATTATACGATCAGCGAGGGCGTCTCCGAGCCTCTGCACTTCGTGAAGTTCACCCCATAGCACGGGCGCGCGACAGGCCCCGCGATGCGCGCGGGACAGTGCGATCAGAGAAGACGTCCCGGCTCGCCACGCGCAACTAACTGCCTGCGGCGAGGAGAATGTCCATCCTCAATCCCACACCGCGTGTGCGTAGTTCGCCCGGATGCTCGCGTCCTTCGTGAGCAGCGCGTGCTCTCCGAGGCTCGCTTGCGAGACGATTAAGCGGTCGAAGGGATCACGCGCCCAGCTCAGGCGGGTCGCGCCTTCCGCCACCGCGCTGAAAGGGCGCTCGCAGAGAGAGAGTGGCAGCGCCTCGGCGACGGCTGCCAGGAACTGACCGGGCGCTGCGTTCACCCTGCCGATCTCGCGCAACAGCTGGAGCTCCAACACGCTCGCCGGCGACAACTTGAGCGCGTGTGCCCGGCGCAACAGCGAGAGCGCCCGGCGCGGAAAGCGTTTGATCGACCCGGTCGCCATCACTACTACGTGGGTGTCCAAGTAGACGTTCATGGTCGCCACGCGCTCGACCAGTCGAGGTGGACGAGCTCTTCCACGTCCCCGTTGACCCACTCCGGGTGCGCTTCGGGCCACCTCTTCTTCGCGGGCGCTCTCGCCTCTGCTTCCAGGCTGAGCCTCAGGCGCCGCCCCTTCCGCTCGATGATCACGGGCTTTCCCGTCTCGAGCACGTTGTCGAGCACGGCGTACAGCTCGGCGCGCAGCTTGGTGGCATTCATCCAGCCAACCTAGCGTACGTACGTACGTCAAGCTGGCCGCTGGCACTCGATAGGGACGATATCCGTCGCGCCGTAGACCATTCGCAAGTCGTCACGGCGCAGAGACGTCGCCGAGCGCGGAAGTCGTACGCAGCGAGCGAAGTCGTTGAGGGAGCCGAGATCAGCGGGAACGCGCCGCGGCCGACTACGGTGCGTGCGCGCCTCGACTGACGTGCGTGGGGCTCGGGCGTGGCTCAGCGGTCGCCGCGCGCAGCGCCTGGTCGAGCTCCCTGGCGCTGAATGGCTTTCGTACCAGCACCGTACCTGGTTCGACCACCCCGCGACTCAAGATGACGTTATCGCTATAGCCGGAGATGAACACGACCGGCGTGCCGGGGCGCTCCTGACAGACGCGGTCGGCGAGCTCTCTGCCGTTCATCCATGGCATGACCACGTCGGTCACGAGGACGTCGATCGGTCCGACGTGGTCGTGCAAGGCCCTGAGGGCCGCTGCCGGATCACCTTGCGCGATCACCTCGTGCCCGAGGTCGCTCAGCATGCTCACCGTGACTTCGAGCACCAGCTCGTCGTCATCGACCAGCAGCACGGTGAGCTTCCGAGGAGGCGCGCTTTCGTCGAGGCTCGGCGGCTCGGCGTGAGAGGGTAAGGTGTCGCGGACGCGCGGCCAGTAAAGGTCGAACGCGGTGCCCTTGCCGGGCATGCTGTGCACGTAGATTTGTCCGTGGAGCTGCTTGATGATGCCGTACACGACCGAGAGTCCGAGCCCGGTCCCACGGCCTTGCTCCTTGGTCGTGTAGAACGGCTCGAAGATGCGCTGGCGCTCTTCGTCGGACAGCCCGTGTCCGGTGTCTGACAATTGAAGGTGAACGTATTCGCCGGGCGTTACCTCTGGGTGCTCCTTCGTGAACCCCCCGTCCAACGTCGTGTTGTCAGTGACGATCGAGAGATGTCCACCGCGAGGCATGGCGTCGCGAGCGTTGGTGACGAGGTTCTGCAAAACCTGCTGCATCTGACTGCGATCGCCATGAAAGTACCAGCCGTCGGGGGTGAGCTTGAGATCCAGCTCGACGTCTTCAGGTAGCAGACGGCGCAGCAGCGCCTCGCCCTCGTGGATGGACTCGTTGATGGACAAGCGCGTAAGGTGAAGCGGTTCGCGCCGCGCAAAGCGCAAGAGCTGCTTGACCAGGTCGGCGGCCTGCGTGGCCGCGACCGAAATGGCGT
This sequence comes from uncultured Polyangiales bacterium, assembly GCA_964651185.1. Classification (GTDB taxonomy): domain Bacteria; phylum Myxococcota_A; class Polyangia; order Polyangiales; family DASUME01; genus DASUME01. The sequence goes on along the minus strand of CAZYWR010000875.1, from coordinate 937 downwards.
GGAGCCCGGGATCGTCTGGGCTGCGCGCGCGCAGTAGCTCGGAGAAGCCTTGGATTACGGTCAGCAGGTTGTTGAAGTCGTGGGCGATGCCACCCGCCAGCATACCGATCGACTCGAGCCGGCGCGCAGCATCGAGCTCGCGCTCCGTTTTGAGGCGCTCGCCCTGTTCGATGCGCAGCCGCTCGTGCGCGTGGCCGAGCTCTTGATGCGCGAGCTGCACCTTGCGTCGCAGGCGCATTTCGACTTCGAGCATCGCGGTGATAACGGTGGAGACCACCGCGAACACGCCCATTTCGATCCACGAATCGCTGGTACGGACCTCCACCAGCAGACGAGGCTCGGCGAAGAAATACGTACCCGCTGCGGCTGACATGATCATCGCGGCGATGCCCGCGCGCCAGCCCGCCCAGCGCGTGCTCGCTGCCACGGCGGCGATGAACAGCAGATAGGGAAGGTGATCCGCCAACCAAGGATCGAAGACAAAGCGGGTCGCGACCACCAAAAGGGTGGACGCGACGACGATGAGCGCGCCGCGTACGAGCGTCCGGCCTGTGGGCATCTCGCCTTCGTGGTTCGGCATGATCCCTCCCCAGAAGCAGGCCGATGGATGACGCTAGCACGCCAGCGACGTTACGGATTGTGTGCGAAGGCAGCACGAGCGCCGCAGCCCAGCAGACGAACATGCTTTGCTGCAACGACCTTCGCGAACCTATGTTGCGTCGCCCCAATTCTCCCCAGGTGTATCGACGTAGTCGGCGATCGTTCGCGATCTCAGGTCTCCTGGTATCCGCGCGCCGTCGCGGTCCGGCTCGCCGGTCTCACGGCGAGCTTGAGCCGAACGTCCGATCGCCGAACGCTACGCGGCAGCGCGCCGCTCACAACGTGCGTTCCACCGCCGCCCAGCGCTCCGGGTCGAGCGCGCCGCGGATCGCCGCGA
>CAZYWR010000874.1:0-7077 GCA_964651185.1 uncultured Polyangiales bacterium | reverse complement strand
GAGCGCTCAACATGAGCAGGAGCAGCAGGAGCCCGAAATGCCGGCGGGACACGTCCGGAAGCTACATGACCGGCCGCGATTGTCGAATGCTTCGGGCGGGTCCGCGTCCTTGAATGCGTCGACCTGCGATGCCACAAGCCTCGATACATGCCGCTCGGCAGAAAGCTACGTTGTCAGGGGGTCGCGCCGCCCTTCCAGGTGTGCTTGGTCGCCCCCGAGATCCCGCCCAACACCGGCGCGGTCGCGCGCACCTGCGGAGCCACCCAGAGCATTCTCCACCTGGTCGAGCCGCTCGGCTTTGCGCTCGACGAGCGCGCCGTACGTCGCGCCGGGCTCGACTATTGGCACCTGGTCGATGTACGCGTACACGCGAGTTTTGCGGCATTCGAGCTGGCGCGGCCCGGCGGGGCGCTCCATTTCTTCAGCGCGGGCGCCGCGCAAAGCTACCTCGATGCGCCGATCGAGCCTGGGGATTGTCTGGTCTTCGGCCGCGAGTCCACGGGACTCCCGACCGAATTACTGACGTGTGATCCGGGCCGCACCTGGGCCATTCCAACGATCGGCCCCGTGCGCAGCCTTAACCTCAGCAACGCCGTGAGTATCGTTCTTTACGAAGCCTTGCGGCGGGCCGGTGTGCTAAGTCGCACCTATATGGAAATACCCCCGCTGGGCTAATCCCCGGCGCGGGTCGACTCGGCAGGCGAGCTCACTGGCTGTCACGAATATTGCGTGTATGCCGTTCTGAAGGCTTCCCCGGTTGATTCCAATCATGCCAATGTTTTCCACTGGTGGAGGGTTGATGCGGCGTCGGAGTGGGCGATCCTGTGCAGTTGGCCTTGCGCTGCTTTTGGCGGGCCCCTGGACATGGGCCTGGGCGTCGGCCTCCGAGCGCGAACCCACGCTCAAGACCCCGGTGCCCAAGCACTGGCAGCCGCGCACCGCGATGAAGTGCACCAGGTTGCCGGGCGTGCGGCACAAGATGTGCGACGGCCCACGTCGCACGCCCGAACCGTATGGCGCCGATGCGCTCAAAGCCGAGACGCTGGGCCTTGGCCAGCTCGACGGTGCCCGCAAGCTCTTGCGTGAACCGCCCCCACCGGAGTGGGTGCGCGCGGTCAGAGGTCGGGCGCGACCCAATCTGCTCTGGCCCATCGAGGACGGCTCCTTCGGCCGAGGCTTCGGGTACGTGCGCAAGGAGCGGCGCTCGCTGCGGCACAACGGCGTGGACGTTGGGGCGCCGGTCGGCGACCTGGTGCGCGCGCTCAACGACGGCATCGTCGCCTACTCGGACAACGGCATCCGAGGCTTCGGAAACGCCGTCGTGGTGGTACACAAAGACGCGAGCGTCAGCTTTTACTGCCACCAGCGCGCGAACTACGTGTTCGCAGGCCAGCAAGTCCGGCGCGGACAGGTCGTGGGCGAGGTCGGCGTGACGGGCTTCTCGCGCGGCCCGCACCTGCACTTTGAATGGCACTCGGGTGGCGACGCACGCGATCCGATGCGCCGCATGGTCGGCCAGCCCGAGCGCAGGCAACACACCTTGGCCGCCCTCTCACCGCTCTGGCTGTGAACGCGAGCGCTCCTGAGCGCAGGCTCGTGCGCTCGGGAGAGGACTTAGGCCGCCCGAACCGCGCTACCGACAGGACAGCCCGTGGAGCGCGCGCATCGCAGAAGCAGGGGCGAGCGCCTCGCAGGAAGCGTGGGCAAGGGCCTCACCAGTCGTCATTGACCGCCTCCAAGGTCTGACGCATGTCGAAGCGGTGCCGATAGCCGAGCTCGCGGCGCGCGCGTGTGTCGTCGACCATGCAGACGTAGCGGATGTGGTCGAGTTCCGGCGCGGGGAAGCTGGTGAGCCGAGTGCGCCAGAGCTGATTGAGCGCGCGCTGCGCGAGCCCCGCCGGCCAGAAGATGGGCCGCCGTCCGAGCAGCTCGAACGCGCGCGAGATCGGCAGCTCGCCCGGACCGCGTAGGTTGTAGATGCCGCGCTTGCCAGGCTGAAGCGAGAGCTCGATGGCGTACTCGACGTCGCGCTCGTGCATCACCTGCACCATGGGGTTGAACCCGAGCACCATGAACGGGTGCTCCGCGCGCAGGTAGTTGCTCGGGGCGTTGCGCACGCGCCCGAGGATGTGACAGGGGCGCAGCACGACCGTCTCGATCTCGGGGTGCTTCCACAGGAAGTTCTGCGCCAGCATGTCGACCTCCATCAGGTCGCGGATGGCGCTGAAGCGCTGTGCCCCGAGCAGCGGCGCGTCTTCCGTGAGAAACTGCGGATTTTCGGGCGAGGGCCCATACACGTTGGCGCTCGACAGCACGACGACTTTCTTCACTCCGTACTTGATCGCGTACTCAAGCAGGTGTTGAAAGCCGGTGACGTTCCAGGAGTGGCGCTCCTCGTCGCTCTCGCGCGGGTTGTGCATGATGCCGAGGTGCACGAGCGCCTCGACGCCGCCTGCGCGGAACACGTCGCGCGTCTTCTTGCGCCGGATGTCGACGCGGTGATGGATGACGTCCTTCGGGCGCCCTTCGAACGGCCGCCGATCGATCCCGAGGACCTCGACTTTGCGATGGAGGGAGCGCGTCACGAGCCGGCCGAGGCGCCCGCAGATTCCAGTGATCAGCACCGCCATGAGGCGCGAGCATCGCAGCCGAGTAGAGCTCGAGCAACCTGCGATCGTACGCGGCGCTGAGGTGATGCGGATCGCCACAACCGAGGCGCCGCCGAAGCCCTGCGTACGGGCACGATGAAAACCGCGCCTCTGCAGGCTGAAAAGCGTGGGCACGGGGCTTGCTCTCAAGCCCTGCCATAGCGACCGACCGGTCAGGGTCGGCGGCGTCGTGATCCTGAGCAGCACCTGATTCCAACAACCAACATCATGGAGTGGCTCATGCTCTATTGGACCGTTACGTTTTTCGTGATCGCACTGGTGGCCGCGTTCTTCGGCTTTGGCGGTATCGCGGCCAGCGCCGCGGGGATCGCGAAGATCCTCTTCGTCGTCTTCCTCGTCTTGACGGTCGTCTCGTACCTGTTCGGACGTCGCTGGCTCTGACGAGTGCGATCAGCGTGGAGCGCGCAGATCGAGCGTGACGCACAGCCCTTCGATCGCGTCCTTCGCCCCACGCCGCGGCTCGCTGGTCAGCTCGGCCCGATGGGCGCGCGCGACGTCCCACACCAGCGGCCAGCCGAGCGCGGCGTCGCGCCGGTCTTCGAGCGGCACGAAGCGCTCCGCCGGCAGCTCGCTGAACGCGCTGCGGTCGTCGCTGACGCGCACGCGCACGCGGCCGGGCCCCGGCTCGACCGTCACCTCGACCCGGCTTCGCGCGCTGCGGAGCGCTTGGCCTATCACCTCGCTCAAAGCGACCGTCAGCCAGTCCGGGTCGAGCTCGCAGGAGCAGGGCTCTTCCGGCAAGCTCAGGGTCAGCTGTACGCTCGCGCGGCTCTCGATCCGCTCCGCTTCCTGCGCGGCTTCGCGCACGGCCGGCCGCACGTCGCCGGTCACACATTGGACGGGAGTGCGAGGCGCTTCGAGCGAAGCGGTGCGCGCGAGGCGTTCGGCGGTGCGCAGGACCCGCCGCGCGCCGCGCCGCGCCATCGCGAACAGCGCGCGGTTCTGCTGCGCCAGCTCTGCGCCGAGCGCGAGCTCGAGCTCGTCCAACGCGCCTAGCACGACGCCCGCCGGACCGCGCACCTCGTGGGCGATGCGCTCAAGCAATTCCGTCCGCAAATAGCGCGCCGGATCGTCGCCCGGCGGCTCGTTCATGGAGAGCTCTCGAGCATCCGATCCTCACCGCCGCGCTCGCCCTTGGCGCGCTGCTCGTAGCGTTCGAGCTTGCGGTAGAGCGTGCGCCGGTCGAGGCCGAGGAGCTGCGCAGCGCGCGACTTGTTGTGATCGACTAGGCCTATCACGCGCATGATGTAGCGGCGCTCGAGCTCTTCGAGCGAGACGATCTCGTCCGCTTGATCGGCCGAAACCAAGAAGCGGTCCGCGCGGTACGCGCGCACCTTCTGGGGTAGGTCGTCGATCGTCACTTGGTCGAAGCGCGCGAGCGCGACGGCGCGTTCCATGCAGTTCTCGAGCTCGCGCACGTTGCCCGGCCAATCGTAAGCGAGGAGGCGCTCCGCCACCTGGGTCGAGAGCGTGACCGGCGGCCGGTTCGCGCGCTTGCCGAACTTGTCGAGGAAGTGAGCCGCCAAGGAGAGCACGTCCGCGCCGCGCTCGCGCAGCGGCGGCACGTCGATGCGCACGACGTTGATGCGGTAGTAGAGGTCCTGGCGGAAGCGGCGCTCGTGCGCTTCGCTCTCGAGATCGCGGTGCGTGGCCGCGACGATGCGAGCGTCGAAGGGCACCTCGACGTTGCTGCCCACCGGGCGCACCGTGCGTTCCTGCAGCGCGCGCAAGAGCTTCGGCTGCATTTCGAGCGGCATCTCGCCGATCTCGTCGAGAAACAGCGTGCCGCCGGAGGCCTCGACGAAGAGTCCGGCCCGCGCGGCCTTCGCGTCCGTGAAGGCGCCGCGCGCGTGCCCGAACAGCTCGCTCTCGAGCAAGGTCGCGGGCACCGCGGCGCAGTTGATCGCCACGAACGGACCGTTCTTGCGCGGGCTGAGCGCGTGGATCGCGCGCGCCACGAGCTCCTTGCCCGTGCCGGTCTCGCCCTGGATGAGCACCGAGGCGTCGCTGTCGGCGACGCGCGCCACCAAATCGTGCACGCGCTTCATCGCCGGGCTATCGCCGACCAACGTGCTGACCGTCTGGCGATCGACGACCACCTCGCGCAGGCGCTTGACCTCGCTCTGGAGCTGCCCGTGCTTGATGGCTCGCGCCACGCTGAGCGCGAGCAGCTTGGAGTCGACCGGCTTGGTCAGGAAGTCGTACGCGCCGACACGCATGGCCGCGATCGCCGTCTCGATGCTGCCGTGACCGGTGACGACGATAACCGGGACGTCCGGACGCGCCCCCAACACGCGCTCCGTGAGATCGATCCCCGACATCTCGTGCATGCCGAGATCGGTCACGATGCAATCGAATGTGTCACTGGCCGCGAGCTCGAGGGCTGCCTGAGGCGAGGTCTTGGTCGTCACCGCGTACCCGAGGCGATCCAGGGCGGCCTCGAGCAGCGAGCACTGGTCCTCGTCGTCATCGACTACAAGCACACTGTTTTTCATGGTCACCCGTCCGAGGTTCTGTGCTGCCCCAGTGTGCAGAAACGGTGCCACGGGCGAGATCGGTCTGAAATCATGCGCCTTTCCGCGGCGCTCGCGCGCTCGACGCGTGGCAATTCGCCACACCCCTGAGGCACGTGTGCATGCGGCGAGACGTCACACCTGCGGGCGGGTACGCGCTCATGCCCAGGGGGCCGGAGGTCACCAAAAGACGTGCTGGCGCGCGCGCAGGCCGCTGCGGAGCATGCCCTGAATGGCCTCACGTACCGACTCCACGCGCGCCTCGATGTCCGCGTCGTCCTCGTCGGGATCGCCGTGGAACGTCATGGGCTCGCCGAAGTAGATGCGATACTTGGTCGGCAAAGGCAGGGGGAAACCGAGCAGCACCTGAGGGATGATCGGGAACACCGGCATGCCCAGCGCCTTGGCGAGCGGACGCACGTTGCCCACGGCCGGGAACTGCTCCTCGCCGCCAATCACGGCGATCGGCACGATCGGGGCTTTGGTCTCGAGCGCCAAGCGCATGAAGCCGGGCCCGAAGTTCGCGAGCTGGTAGCGGTTGCGATAGGGCTTCGAGATGCCGCGCACGCCCTCGGGGAAGACCAGCAGCGGGTGCTCGGCCTCGAGCAGGCGGCGCGCGTTGTCGGGGTCACCCAGCACCTGGCCCATGCGCGTGAACAGCACCGACACGAACGGTAAGACCTGCACCCATTTCTCGACCATGGCGCGCACGAGCAGCGGCGGCTCGCGGTCCATCAAGAGCGCCGTGCCGATCAGCATCGCGTCGATCGGGATCATGCCCGAGTGGTTCGAGATCAACAGCACGCGTCCGGTCGGAATCCGATCGATGCCGTACACCTCAGTGCGGAAGTAAGTGCGGTGGATCAACGCCAAGAGCGCGAGGCTGTAGCGCGACACATCCGGGTCGTAACCGAACGGATCGAAACCGGCCTCGTTGCGCTGCATCGTGAGGGCGCTGATCCGCCCATCGATCTCTTCGCCGTACAGGCGCTCGACCACCTTGACCATCGCGTCGAGCGCACGACGTTCACGGCTATCGCGCTTCGGCAGCTGCGGGAAGGCAGGCGCGGATGTCGGAGCCGCGAGGGAGAGGTCGGCGCGCAACTCCGCGCGCCGGCTCGGCTCGTCGCTTCTCGGCGGTTCTCGCGTGGGCGTCGCCTCTTCTTTCGCAGGAGACGCGCGCGGGACAGGCTCGGACTGCGTCCCCATCGTCATGCGCTCAAAGGTGACCAGGGATGCCGCCGACGTCAAACGCCGAAGAGGTGCGCCGGCACTCCCCTGCCCTATACTCGGCCGGTCATGCGCTACTCCGCTTCGTTTCGCTGCGTCGCCGGCTGTGCGGGCAGCTGGCCCGTCACCTCCGTGATCTACCATTGCCCGGGCTGCGGCGGGCTGCTCGAGGTGCGCCACGACGTCGAAGCGCTCAAGACCCAGAGCGCGAGCGCTTGGATGAAGTTGTTCGAGCAGCGCTACAAGACCACGAAATGGCCGTACGGCAGCGGAGTGTGGGGTAAAAAAGAGTGGGTCATGCCCGAAGTTCGGGACGAGAACATCGTCTCCATGGACGAAGGCGGCAGCAACCTGTTCTGGGCCGAACGCTACGGGCGCGAGCTCGGGCTCGACGACCTTTGGATCAAGTTGTGCGGAAACAGCCATACCGGCTCGTTCAAAGATCTCGGCATGACGGTGTTGGTCAGCGTCGTGCAACAGATGATCCGCGACGGGCAGCCGATCCGCGCGATCGCCTGTGCCTCCACCGGCGACACTTCGGCCGCGCTGGCCTCCTACTGCGCCGCGGCTGGCATCCCCAGCGTGGTGCTGCTGCCGTACGGCAAGACCTCGCTCGCCCAGCTGGTGCAGCCCATCGCCAACGGCGCGCTGGTGCTGGAGCTCGA
>CAZYWR010000873.1:0-2358 GCA_964651185.1 uncultured Polyangiales bacterium | reverse complement strand
GCTCGAACCCTTCCGGCACGATCAGCACCGCGGCGGCTGCGCGCGTCTCGAGCTCGCGCAGCGCGACGCTCACGTCCTGGCTCTCCCCGATTCGCCGCAAGGTGCCGTCCGCCAGCGCGCGCCGCAGGTGCAGACGGCTGAGCTCGCTCTGGTCGCGATCGACCACCAGGGTAGGAACCCGATCCACATCGAGCTGCACGGCGTGGCCGAACAGCACGAGCTGGAGGAGCGGCGCCGCGATCAGGAGCACCATCATGCGCCGGTCGCGCACGGTCTGACGGAACTCCTTCTGCATCACCGTCCACAGCATGAACAGGTAGCGCGTCATGCGATCGTCCTCTGAAAGCGCGCGGTGGCGAGCGCGAGCATCACCGACGCGAACAAGGCGAGCAGTACGGCTTCCGTCCAGAGATCGGCCAGGCCGTTGCCGCGCAGGAGCACCCCGCGCAAACCCGCGACGTAGTAGCGCGCGGGCACGGCGCGACTCAGCCACTGCAGCGGCACGGGCATGTTCTCGATCGGAAAGACGAAGCCCGACAGCAGCAGCGAAGGCAGCATCGAGCTCAAGGTCGCGGTCTGCGTGGCGACCATCTGATTGCGGGTGATCACGCTGATCAGCAGGCCCTGGCCGAGCATGCCCGCCAGAAACAAGAGCGACAGCACGGCGAGCGCGAGCGGCGATCCCCGGAACGGCACGTCGAATACCTGACCGCCCACGGCCATCACCAGCAGCACCGCCAGCCCGCCGAGCACCAAGTAAGGGAGGAGCTTCCCGATCACGATCTCGAGGCGGCCGACCGGCGTCGCAAAGAGCTGCATCATCGAGCCGCGCTCCCACTCGCGCGCGACGGTGAGCGCAGTCAGGAGCACGGCGATGATCGCCAGCACGTACGCGGTGATGCCGGGGACGAGGAAGATCGCGCTCTTCCCCTCGGGGTTGAAGCGCGTGAACGCGCGCGCCTCGATCGCCGGCGGCTGCTCGGATGGAGCGGCGAGCGCGACCGCCACCCCGAGCGCGCGCAGCGCGACCTCGGCGCGCGCTCGGGCCTGCACCGCGCTGGCGTTGTCGGAGCCGTCGATCAAGAGCTGCACTTGGGGCGCGCCGCCGCGCGCGAGCGCGCGCGAGAAGCCGCGCGCGATCACCACCACGAGCTGCACCTCGCCCGCGACCAGCGCGCGTTCGGCGCCGGCCACGCTCGCATAGGTAGCGGGCGCCTCGAACACGTCGTCGAACAGGTCGTCCGCGGCGAACCGGCGGCGCAAGCTGCGGCTCGCCTCGCTGTGATCGTAATCGATGAACGCGACCGGCACGTGCTGGAGATCGAAGCTGACGCCGAAGCCGAACAAGAGCAGCAAGAGCACCGGCATGCCCAGCGCGAGGTAGAGCGTGCGTGGGTCGCGCAGCACGTGCCGCACCTCTTTTTCGGCGAGCGCGGCGATGCGCCTGAAGGCGCGTAGGTTCGGCGTGCTCACGCCGCCGCCTCCGCGCCTGCGCGCTGGCCGACCACGGAGAGGAACACGTCCTCGAGCGTCGGCTCCACCGGCTCGCTGCGCTCGGGCTCGGCGCCGGCCTGACGCAACGCGCGCGAGAGCTCGTCTGCAGACAGCGCACTGGCGTCGAAGCGCACGTGTAAGCGCGCGCCGAACAGCTCGGCGCCGTACACGTGGGGAAGCGCGCGCACGGCCTGCACCGCGCGCTCCACGCCGCGGCCTTCGAACGCTAAGATGGTCCCCGGCACGTACGCGCGCTTCAGCGCGGCGGGCGTGTCGAGCGCGACCAGACGGCCGTCGACCATCAGACCGATGCGCGCGCAGTACTCGGCCTCGTCCATGTAATGCGTGGTGACGAACACGGTCGTGCCCTCGCGCGCGAGCTCGCGGATCAAACGCCAGAACAGCCGGCGCGAGCTGGGATCGACGCCCGCCGTGGGCTCGTCGAGGAAAACGATCGCGGGCTTGTGCATCACGGCGCAGGCGAGCGCGAGCCGCTGACGGATGCCGCCCGGCAACTCCGCCGTGAGGCTGCCGCGATGTTCTTGGAGCGCGGTGCGCGCCATGACTTCGTCGATCGCTGACGCCAGCGCTTTGCCGCGCAGGCCGTAGATGCCGCCGAAGAACTCGAGGTTGTCCTGCGCATCGAGGTCGAGGTACAGGCTGAAGCGCTGCGACATGTAGCCGATCGCGGCCTTCACATCGCGCGGCGCCCGGCCGACGTCGTGACCCGCGATGGTAGCCGTGCCGGCGCTCGGCGCGATCAGCCCGCACAGCATGCGGATGGTGGTCGATTTGCCGGCGCCGTTCGCGCCGAGGTAGCCGAAGATCTCTCCGCGCTCGACGTGAAAGCTCACGTCGCGCACG
>CAZYWR010000872.1:0-3550 GCA_964651185.1 uncultured Polyangiales bacterium | reverse complement strand
GTGGCCGGCCTCGATGAGCTTGTCGATGAGCAGCTGGCCGGAGCGGTCGTCGCGCTCGGTGCGCGTGTCGGACACCGTGATCACGGCGATGGCGAGCGGTTGAAACGGGCGGGTTTCGTCGATCCCGGGCATGTTTGTCTCCGCCGTCTTGCCTGTCACGGATTGGCCGAGAGCGCGAGCGCGACGTCGACCTCGAGCCGCTCGCCGGCGCGCACGATTCCAAGCTTTACGTGCTCCTTGGGCTTGTGCTGCTCGAGCGCCAGATACAAATCGGCGTTGCTGGCGACCGGTTGCCCGCTGACGGCGACGATCAGATCACCGAGCGCGATCCTCCCCGTGTTCGCGTCTTGGCGCGTCGGTCGCAGTCCGGCGTGCGCGGCGGGGCTGTCCGGCAAGACTTGTAAGATGAGCGCGCCGCGCAGCCCGAAGCGGTGCGTGATGGCGTCTTCGGCCAACTGTACGCCGAGGGAAGGGCGCACCTCCCGCCCGTACTTGATGAGCTCGGGGACCGCGCGCGCGATGGTGTCCACCGGGATGGCGAAGCCGATGCCCGCCGACACGCGCGAAGGGCTCAGGATCGACGTGTTCATGCCGATGAGGCGGCCGCTCGAGTCGAGCAAGGGGCCGCCCGAGTTGCCGGGGTTGATCGCGGCGTCGGTCTGGATCGCACCCAAGATTGGCAGGCCCAGCGTGCCTTCGATCTCGCGCCCGAGGGCGCTGATCACGCCCGTCGACAACGTGTAATCGAGCCCGAAGGGGCTGCCGATCGCGAACACCAATTGGCCGACGGCGAGGTCTTGCGAGCTGCCGAGCACGATCGGCGTGAGCTCGGCGTTCGGCGCGTCGATGCGCAGCACGGCGATGTCGTTGCGCTCCGACGTGCCCACCAGACGCGCTTCCCACACGCTGTGATCCGCGAGCGTGATGCGGGCGCCGTCCGCGCCCTGGATGACGTGGAAGTTCGTGACCACGTGGCCGTCGGTGTCCCAGACGAAGCCCGAGCCCGTACCTTCGGGCACGGCCAACGCATTGAGCCGGAACATGTCCGTACGCACGCGCAGCGTCGTGATGTGCGCGACCGACTTGGAGCGGCTGGAGAACAGCGCGATCGTGGATTTCTCCAGGTCCGACAGCTCGGCGCGCGGGATCACGGGCGTCGGCGCGGCGCGCCCGGTCTTCTGCGGCCGGCTCTTGGCGAGCTCGGCTTCGAGGCTGTCGAGTCGCAGCGCGAGACGGGCGTAAGCGAGCACCATCGCGATGAAGGCGAGGCTGGCCAAGGTCACGAACGGTCGCATGCCGCACGGAGGTTGGCCGACCCGATTACGGCGGTCAACGCTTCACGTCACGCCATGGAGCTCCTAGCCGTCGGGGGCGAGGACGGCGTGGACCTTGCTGAGCATGGACTGGCGCGTGAAGGGCTTTTGGAGGAACTCCACGCCGTGGTCGCCGATCCGTTGCGGGTCGAGCGCTTCGCGCGCATGGCCGGACATGTAGAGCACCTTGATGCCCTCACGCATGGCGAGCACGCGTTCCGCCAGCTCGGCGCCCGTCATCATGGGCATGACCACGTCGGTGAGCAGAAGATCGAGCTTGCCCTCGTAGTCTTCGACGATCGCGATGGCCTGGGCTGGATCGGCGGCGACGAGCACTTGGTAGCCGGCGTGCTTGAGGATGCGCTGCACGCCGCGGCGCACGCCTTCCTCGTCTTCCACGACCAAGATGGTCGCTTCGATCGGGGTGAGCTTGCTGGCGGGCCGCACGCTCGGCTCGCGCCGCTCCGGCTCCGAGGCGTGGCGAAAGAAGATCTCGAACGTCGTTCCGAAGCCGAGCCGGCTCTCGACGTGAATGCTGCCGCCGCTCTGATTGACGATGCCGTACACGGTCGACAAACCGAGGCCCGTGCCTTTGCCTTGCTCTTTGGTCGTGAAGAACGGCTCGAAGATGCGCGCGAGCACTTCGTCGCTCATTCCCACGCCGGTGTCGCGCACGCCGAACGCCACGTGCGCGCCTTCGCTCGCGCCGGGGTGGGCGCGCACGTACTCGGCGTCGAGCTCGACGCTGCCCGTGACCAGCTGGAGCTTGCCGCCGTTCGGCATGGCGTCGCGCGCGTTCACCACCAAGTTGAGGATGATCTGCTCGAGCTGAGCGCGATCGACCTTGAGCCGCAGAGGCGCGGGGTGCAGCGCGCTCTCGACCTCGATGCCTTCGCCGAGCAGCGACACGAGCACCGGCTCGAGGTCCCGCAGCACAGCGTTCAGATCGAGCACGGTGGGCGTCAACACCTGCTGACGGCTGAACGCGAGCAGGCGCTGCGTGAGCTCCGCCGCGCGCCGCGCCGCCATTTGGATATGGCTCGCGTCGTCGTGGGCCTGCGTGTGTTGCGGCAGATCCGAGAGCAGGAAGCCGCAGTGCGTGATGATCACCGTCAACAAGTTGTTGAAGTCGTGCGCCACGCCGCCGGCCAGACGTCCGACCGCGTCCATTTTCTGCGATTGCCGGAGCTGCGCCTCCAGGCTCTCCTGGTCGCGCTGGGCCACGTGGCGATCGGTCACGTCGCGCACCGCGCAGTAGACCGCGAGCTCGCCCTCGCCGTCGTGCTCGGGGCGCAAGTGTTCGCGCAGCCAGCGCTCGGCGCCCGACTTGGCGATGATCCGAAACTCGTGCACCAGGGTCTCGCCCTGCTGCACGCGACAGAGCGCGGTCTCCACCGCGGCTCGATCGAGCGGGCTCACGATGCTCCAGAGGCCGGTATCGCCGAGCTCGTGTCGATCGAACCCGGTCATGCGCGCGCTCGAGCCGGTGAGCCACTCCACGACCGGCTTGCCCTGTTGAAAGCGTGCGACGTAGCAGGAGTCGTTCGAGAGCTCGCTGAGCACGCGAAAACGGTGTTCGCTGCGCCTGAGCGCGGCGAGATCGCGCTGTGCCCCCGCCCACGACGCCGCGAGTTCTTCCGGCGAAAGCGAGGGCAGCTCCGCGAGCTCCTGCCGTGTGCCGTGTCTCCCGCTCACCGGATCAGTGTACTACGTAGGGACGCCGTCCTTCCTGCTTCGCGCATCCGCGCTCGTCCGCCGCGCCGCGCGCGCAGCGCGAGTAGGAGCGCGCCTCACGTTTGTTCCCATCGATGCTGGTTATGCGTCCGCGCGCACGATCGCGAGCAGCTGGGCGCCGTACTTCCTCGCCAGCGAGCGGCTCACCCCGCTGATCGTCAGGAGCTCTGCCTCGGTGCGCGGGCGCTCGTGCGCGAGCGTATAGAGCGCGCGATCCGTAAACACGCGAAATGCGGGGATCGCGCGCGCCTGTGCCTGCTCGCGCCGAAACGCCCGCAGCGCATCGACGAGCTTCTGTGGGACGTCCGGCGCATCGAGCGCGCGCGAACGATGCCCTTTGCGTGCTCGCCGTGTAGAGGCCATCGAGCCACTGCTCCGTCCGGGCCTGGCCGGCGCCGCACGCTCGTGGACGATCGCCGCGGCCTCTGGCCGAGAGCGGTCGCATCGGCCGCAAGCGCTCGTGTCGGCGCGATCTCCGAAGTGCTCCACCAACGCCAGCATCC
>CAZYWR010000871.1:0-5699 GCA_964651185.1 uncultured Polyangiales bacterium | reverse complement strand
GCGATCACGATGGCGCCGAAGAAGCCCTGCGCGGTCGCCTGCTCTTCGCGCGGAAAGGTCTCGAACAGGATGGCCTGGGCTTTCGCGAGCAGTCCTCCACCCGTCAATCCCTGCAACGTGCGCGCGATGATCAGCGTGATCAGGTTGGTCGACAGCCCGCACATCACCGAGGCCGCCGTGAAGCCCACGAGCGAAAATACGAAGTAGTTCTTCTGGCCGAAGCGGCGGCCGAGCCACGCGCTCAGCGGCAGCACGATCACGTTCGCCACGGCGTAGCTCGAGACCACCCAGCTCACCTGCGCGAGCGTCGCGCCGACGGCGGCCTGGATGTCCGTGAGCGCCACGTTCACGATGCTCGTGTCGATGATCTCGAGCAAGGCGCCCGTAGCGACCGCCACGGCGACCGCCCACTTATTGACGGCCCGCTTGCTGTGCGGAGTGCTGACGGCGACGTTCGTGACGGTCATGGGGTCGCTAAGCTACGTGCGCCTCGCGAAAGGGCACGCGCACGCGGCTGCAAGCTCCCTGGCCTCGCGGGCGGGGTGCGGGTTGAAGCAACCGACGCGTTGCTTCAACCAAATATCACGGCCCCATCCGAAAGGCAACGTATCGGTGGCCTTAGCGTGACGCCACGCGCATGCAGGCCCCTTACGAACGGGCGCGCGATGAGCGCGCGGCCTTGGCGTGGGCCGGCCGCAAGCGCGCGAGCGCAGTGGCGGGACGAAGCCGCTCCGTGCGCACGGCCGCCAAGAGGAGATCGACCACTTCGCCGCAAAAGGAGCGCGTCACGGGCTCGTTTCCGCGAGAGAGGCGGCCGAACACCGCGGCCGTGATCACCTCCACGAGCAGCGCCGCGTTCGTGTCGGCGCGGACCTCGCCACGCCGCACGGCGCGCTCGACGACCTTGATCCAGCGCGCGCGGTGCTCCCGTCGCAGCACCTCGGCCATGCGCGCGATCTCCGGTTCGCCGAGCTGCGTGAGGAAGATACGCGCGAGGCTGCGCTGCTCGCCGCTGCTCTTCTTGGCGGCGATCTCGGCGAGCCCGTTCACGAAGTCTTCGCGCAGCGCGCCCGTGTCCGGCAGCTCGCCCAGGTTCTCGTACAGGTGCCGCATCACCGCGGCGACGAGCGCAGCTTTCGTCGGCCAGCGCCGGTAGATGGTCGTCTTGTTTACGCCCGTTTTCGCGGCGACGTCCTCCACCCGAAAGGCCTCGTAACCAGCCGCAGCGAGCTCCGCAGCGGCCGTGCGCAGCACGTTGGCGACGACTTGCGCGCTGCGCCCGCCAGGGCGGGGCCGCGGCGGATCCTGGGGGAAGACGCGCATCAGACGAGATGTTTTGCCCGACATGCAGCGCGCAGGTTGCCATATCGAGCCGTCTGCTGGCGAGTCAAAGCCGACGCGCTCGTATGCGCGCCCCCCAGCACGCACTCCTAGTCGTGGCTGCGCCTCCGCCTCGCACTCTCTTCTTCGCCTCACATCCGCCACGCTCAGCGCGGTCCCGCGCTCCGCGCGTAGAGCGCCCGCACTTGCTCGATCGTGTCCGCCTCGCTCGCGCTCTTATCCGGGCGATAGCGCTTGACGCGCGCAAAGCGTAAGGCCAGTCCGCCTGGATAGTGCGGACTCGTCTGTACGTCGTTGAACGCGATCTCCACCACGAGCTCCGGGCGCACGTACACCGTGTAAGCGTCGCGGTGCGTCTCGCGCGCGAGCAGCTGTTCGGTCTGCCAGCGCAGGAGCTCGTCCGTCAATCCCTTGAAGGTCTTGCCGAGCATGACGAAGCCGCCGTTCTCCGCGTCGCGCGCACCCAGGTGAAGATTGCTGAGCAGCCCGGTACGCCGCCCGCTCCCCCATTCGACCGCGAGCACTACCAGGTCGAGCGTATGCGCCTCCTTGATCTTGAGCCAGCTCGCGCCGCGGCTGCCCGCGAAGTACGGCGCGTGGAGCGCCTTGGCCATCGCGCCCTCGTGCCCGCGGTCGAGCGCCAGCTGCACGAACGCGATCGCCTCGTCGAGCTCGGACGTTACGAGCCGCGCCACGCGCGCTTCCGCGGGCACCACGCGCTCGAGCGCGCGCACGCGCTCCTCAGTGCCGGCGTTCAGCAGACTGACTCCGTCGACGTACA
Organism: uncultured Polyangiales bacterium; assembly: GCA_964651185.1. Taxonomy (GTDB): domain Bacteria; phylum Myxococcota_A; class Polyangia; order Polyangiales; family DASUME01; genus DASUME01. The sequence continues at coordinate 3,577 of CAZYWR010000871.1, read as the reverse complement.
AGCAATCGAAAAAGAAGCTCGAGAGCGGGAGCTCCTTGCGCAGCACCTCGACGTCGAGCCGCCGGCCGAAGCGGCGCATCGTCTCCTGAAAGGGCAAGGGCGTGCCGTCTTCGCGCAGCGCGATCACCTCGCCGTCGAGCACGAGCTCGCGCACCGGAAACGCGCGCACGAGCTCGACCACTTCCGGCACCGCGGCCGTGACCTCGTTGAGCCCGCGCGTGTACACGCGCACCTCTCGGTCGCGCCGGTGCACCTGCACGCGCGCACCATCGAGCTTGGTTTCGAGGGCCGCGCGGCCGAGGCGCGCGAGCGCGTCGGCGACGTCCACGGCCGGCTCAGCGAGCATCGGCTGCAAAGGACGGAACAAAGTCAGATCGAAGCGCGCGAGCCCCTCTTCTCCGGCGTGAAACGCGACCGCGACCACCTCGATCAGATCCCCCGCGAGCATCTGCGCTCTGCGCAAGGCGGCGCTCGGCACGCCCGCAGCCTGCGCGAGGGCGTCGATCAACAGGCTCTCGAGCGCACCTTGACGCAGCTCGCCGAGCACGAGCCGCACCAGAAATGTCTGCTCCTCGCGGGTGGCGCGCGCAAAGAGCCCGCGCAACATGGTGAGCCTGCGCGCGCTCGAGCCGGCGCCCTTCAGCGCTGCGATGTGCGCGAGCGCGTGGTCCACCTCTGCCAGGCGCAGCGTCGCGCTTGCGGCGGCCGGCACGTCGCGCAGACTCCCCAGCTGGGCGTAGCCGACGCCGAGCCGCGCCTGGCGGATGCAGCCAGATAGATAGAGGGCCGCGAGCCCCCGCTCTTCCGCTGCCGCGCCGGCAAAACACGCGGCCAGGAGTCGGATCTTTTCGTTGCGCTTGCGCGTGGCCGCGACTCGCGTGGACAGCTCGGCTAGCTCGAGCAGCAGCATGGCGAATGCTTAGCAGCTCCCCGTGGCGGAGCAGGCTACGCCCCGAATACGTGGGCGCCGATGTCGCCTGGGCGCGCCGAACGTACAGACCAGTCTTCTAAGTAAGGTCCGCTGCTGGCGATCTGTCGCACCAAAAGCCGGCGCGCTGAGGGCGATCACCCCCTTTCGCTGTGATTTTTGAACGCCCCAGTCTTGTCATACTTCGCCGGGCCCCTGCAGAATCGAGCTCTCTGGTGACGCACAGCTTGCGTCTCCATTCGAGCGCTCTTACCTGGGGAGGATAGCGCGCATGGGGCACGATCCGTCCATCGCAGCCGCGCTCCGCACGGAGTTCGCGCGCCTGCCACTCGAAGTCGTGGCGGGCAGCTATCCCGACGACCTCGCCGGCCACTTGTTCGTGATGGCCCCGGTCGGGAACGTAGGTACCGCGGGCTTTCCGGGTCCACGGCACGATTCAGTGCTCAACGGCGACGGCATGGTCTACCGCGTCGATTTCGCCGCCAACGCCGCGACGATCAAGACGCGGCTCGTGCGTTCGGCCGACTTCTACACCGATGCGGCCGCAGAGCGGGACCGGCGCTACGCGCGCTTTCGCTTTCAAAACGCGGGCATCGTGCGGCTTTCGCCGGCGCTCGGAGCGCGCGATTACGGCAACACGGCGCTCTGCGGCTTTCGTTTGGCTTCCGCGCATGAACGTCTGGCGGTCACCTTCGACGCGGGACGGCCGCTCGAGATCGATCCCTATACGCTCGACGTCGTCACGCCGATCGGCGCGGTCGACGAGTGGCGCGCCGAAGCGCTGCCAGACCTGCCGTTTCCGCCGATCCTGACCACCGCGCACCCGGTCGCAGACGTCGCGACGGGCGACATGTTCCTGGTCAACTACGGACGTTCGCTGGCGTCGATCATGACGCGCTCGCTGCCCTTGCAGGCGCTCTTGGCGGCGCCCCATCTGCTCGCGCAGCTGAACGCGCCGCTCAGCGGCTTGTTCGGTCTGCGGGACGAGGTACGCGTGCTGGCACGCGCCACGAGCGATCTGATGAGCCGCTCCGCGCACCAGCTGGCCAAGCGCATGCCCTGGCTCGCGCGTCAGCTTCCGGACGATTTTCTTTACCTCGTGCGCTGGCGTGGCCAGGGCCCGGTCGAGCGTCTGCGCGTGGTCGACGCCCAAGGCGAGCCGCTGCGCGTCGGGCAGACCATGCATCAGCTGGCAGTGACGCGCCGCTACGTGGTGCTCATGGACAGCAGCATGAAATTCACGGCCGATCAGGCGTACAACTCGCCCTTCCGCCGGTTCGAGTTCCTGGAGCGCGCGCTGCGCGAAGCCACCACCGGACCGCAGCAGTCGTTCACGCGGCTCTTGTTCATCGCACGTGAGGAGCTCGCGCGACCGCGACAAGTCCGCGGCGAGCGCGCGGTGATGGCGCGCACCGTCACGGTGCCGCTCGAAGCCGTGCACTTCGTGGCCGATTACGACGATGACGACGACCTCGTGACTTTGCACATCGCCCACGACGTGACGTTGGACATCGCCGAGTGGGTGCGCGACTACGATCGGCTGCGTTTCGGGCGCGGCCACTCGCCGCGCCCGTTCTGGGGCATCCCCAACGTCACCCCGCTCGAGATCAATCGCTTGGCGCGCTACGTCGTGCACGCGCCGAGCGCGACCGTGCGCGCGAGCACCGTGGTGTCCGACGACTCGTGCATGTGGGGGCTGTCGCTCTACGCGGGCGAAGGCATCGGCACGCCGGGTCCGTTGCCAGGGCGGCTGCGCAGCATGTTCCACGTCTCTCCCGGCTTCATGCCCGAGCTCGTCACCGAGTTCATCTACGATTTGTATGCGGACTATCCGCATCGCATGACCTCGCTCGAGACGCTCGAGCGCATGGCCGAGAGCGGCGGCCGGCCGTGCGCCATCTTCCGCGTCGACCTCGAGCACTACCGCATCGACCACGCGCGCGACGTGCTGGTGCTGCCGCCGAACGCGATCGCCGGCTCCCTGCAATACGTGCCCAAGAGCACGGGCGCAGGCGGCTACTTGGTCACGTTCGTGGTCGATGGCGGCGACCGTCAGATCTGGATCTTGGATCCCGAGCGGCTGGCGCAGGGTCCGCTGTGCGTGCTGCGCAACCGCGAGCTGGTGTTCGGCGCGACCTTACACTCGTGGTGGCTGCCCGCGCTCTTGCCGCGCGACGCGCGCTACTACATCGCGCCCGAACGCGACTACGGGCCGCGCATCCGCGGCAACCCGCTGATCGAAGAGCTGTTCGAACGCGAAGTGTACCCGCACTTCCGCGACGCGGAGGAGGCATGACGAAGAAGATCGCCATCTTGGGCGGCGGAATCGCCGGCTTGACTGCGGCCTGGGAGCTCACGTCGACGCCCGAACTGCGCTCGCGGCACGAGGTCACGGTCTATCAGCTCGGCTTCCGCCTCGGCGGCAAACTCGCGAGCGGGCGCGCGGGCCCCGAAGCCAAAAATGTCGAACACGGGCTCCACGTCTGGTTCGGCTTCTACGAAAACGCCTTTACGCTCCTGCGCCAGCTGTACGACGAATGGAAGCCCGACGCGCGCGCGCGCTTTCAGCGCTGGACGGACGTGATCGAGCCGCGCAACTACATGCCGCTCGGCTATCGCATGAACGGACAATGGGCGCTCTACCCGCAG
>CAZYWR010000870.1:0-3965 GCA_964651185.1 uncultured Polyangiales bacterium | reverse complement strand
TTGATGGTGTGGTGACACCATCCTCGAGCGGGTAAGGCACATGGGGAAGCGTACCGCAGGCGAAACGCTCGCACAGATTCTGGCGGCCTTTCTGAAGCTCCGCCAGAGGCTCCATGAACTGAGCGCGGCGGGAATTCCGCTCGAGAGCGAGCTCGATCCTCCGCACGTCTTCTGGAACGTTCCCCGCAACTGGTTTTCCGTCAGGGGCGCTGCTCGAGCCGCGCGAAGTCGCACTGATGGCCCGTCTGTTGGGTCGGCTTCCCCGCACCCACGAACAGGCGCAGGCGCTCACCGCCGTGCTCGGTATGCGGGCTGGCGACGTCCACGAAGTACACGAGGACGATGCGGCCAAGCTGCTCGGCGCGGTCGAAGACGCAGCCAGCCAGCGATGCACGCTGCGGGTCGACTACTACAGTTCCAGCCGTGGCGAGCACGCCCTGCGCGACCTGTCGATCCACCGAGTGATGTACGGCGACCGCGTGCGTGCGGTCGCCACGTGCCACAGAACCCACACGCTCAAGTTTTTTCGTGTCGATGAGATGAGGACGGCCAAGCTTACGACCACGCCGTTTCAGGCGGTGAGCAATGATGAGGTCGACGCGTTCGTCCAAAACCAGTATTGAGATGTACCGCGCTCCTGCTGGGGCTGTGGGTTGCACCTTCTACGTCATGAATCCCGACGCGCGCTGGGTGGCTCGGAACCTTCCGCGAGGACCGATCAGCGCCGAGCACTTGGCGGAGGGAATTCGTTTTTCTGTACACACGGCAGGGATCGACCCACTCGCTCGCTTTGTCGTGGGGCTCGGCGCTGCCGCGCGCGCCGAAACGCCCGAACTTCAGCTTCGCGTTCGGCAACTTGCGCTCGGTGCCCTCGGACAAGTCAAGCCGTTGCGCAAGGTGAACACAAAGTCAGTGCTCCTTAATCGGGCGACCGAATAGCACCGACTGGACGGATCAAAGTGGGCGTTCAGCGCGTCCGAGGAGACTACTGCCGCGATCGGCTGTCGATCGCTTCGTGAGCCAAGGGGAGACCTACGATGCAGGAAGGGGGGGCGGCCGCACTCGCGGGTCGGTGTGTGGAGATCGCCTTGGTTACCGATCCGACCGTCAGTCTTTGCTTACAGCAGAACAGCATACCTCTCGTCAAACATGTCACCGTGCGCAACGCGGGCGAGACGACCTTGGAGGACTTGCGGGTCAGAATCGCGGCAGAGCCTGCATTCGCGCGCCCGTTCTCTGCAAACCTAGCCATCTTGAGAGGCGGTGAACAGCGAGCGCTCGACGCTGTCGACCTGCTACTCTCGCCCGAGTTTCTTGTATCCCAGACAGAAACGAGCCGCGGCCTCCTCCATGTTGTGGTGGAAGCTACCGGTCGCGTGGTCGGGGAGCATACGCACCAAGTCGAGGTGCTCGCCTACGATCATTGGGCCGGGACTCGCTCGCCGGCGGAGCTCCTTGCGGCCATGGTACTGCCAAACCACCCAGCCGTGGAGCACCTGCTTGGCAAAACAACGGCCCTGCTTCGCGCCTCGAATCTGCCCGACGCACTGGATGGCTATCAGCGCCAAAGCCGAAATGCCGTCCAGGAGGTTGTGGGCGCCATCTACGAGACGGTTCGGCGAGAGGCCCTTGGCTACATCATGCCGCCCGCGAGCTTTGAGGAGAGTGGTCAGAAGGTCCGTACGCCGGATCGCCTCCTGCAGAATCGGCTCGGCACCTGCCTTGACTTGGTGCTCTTGCTCGCCGCGTGTTTCGAGCAAGCTGGGCTCCACCCACTCCTCGTACTCATCAAGGGCCATGCTTTCGTGGCGGTGTGGCTCGATGAGCGGACGCTCGCCACGGCGTGCGACGACGACCCCATCAACCTACGCAAGCTTATTGACGCAAACGAGATGCTCGCGCTGGAGTCGACACTCCTGACCGGTGCGCATTCTCAGCCGTTCGAGAAAGCCGCCAAACAGGGACGACAGCATCTGGAGGACACCAGCAGTTTTCACTGCGTCGTGGACGTTGCTCGGGCGCGCAAGGCAATGGTCCGGCCGATGCATGGCCGGCTGGCGGAGAACGGCATCTTCAAGCCACTAGCTCAGGCCGTCCCGCCGGTCGCGAGCCAGGGCGCGATGCCGGCCCTCCCCAAGCTGCGCGAAGCGGTCAAACTGCCCGATGTCGCCGAAGCACGCGGCGAAACCCGCATCGACCGCTGGCGGCGCAAGCTGCTCGACCTTACGCTCCACAATCGCCTTCTCAACTTTCGCGCCAGCGCGAAAACCCTACCGGTGCTTTGTCCCGATTCGGGGGCCCTCGAGGATCTCCTGGCAAAGGGAGCAAGTCTTCAGCTGCGCAGCCGTCCGCTGGAATTCTCGGCGAGCGACGCTCGAGATGGCGAGACGTACAGGCGCCTCACGGGTGACGATGGCGTAAAGGCGGTCCTGCGCGAGGCACTGGCCAGCAAGCGCCTACACATCGATCTGGACAAGACCCAGTTCGATCGTCGGGCGCTCGAGATCTATCGAGAGGCAAGGCTGGCTCAAGAAGAGAGCGGCACCAGCGCCCTTTATTGCGCGCTCGGGTTTCTCACCTGGTATCGGCAGGAAGAGAGCGATCGCCCGCACCGAGCCCCACTCCTCCTGCTTCCAGTGAACTTGGTTCGCGCGTCGGTGGATCAAGGATTCAAGCTCGAGGCCGGAGACGACGAGCCACGGGTCAATGTCTCGTTGCTCGAGCTCCTGGAGGAAGACTTCGAGCTCAAGATCCCCGGCGTCGATCCCATGCCCGTCGACGAGCACGGCATCGACGTGCAGGAAGTATTCGAACGGTTTCGTGCGGCCGTCGCCGGGATCAAGCGCTGGGAGGTCACCGAAGACGTTCAGATCGGGTTCTTTTCGTTCAGCAAGTTCTTGATGTGGCGTGACCTACAGGAACACGCCGACGATCTGCTGAAGAATGATGTGGTTCGCCATCTGGTCCAAAACCGCAACAAGAACTTCGATCCTGGTGGTCCGATTCCGCGACCCGAGGAGCTCGACCGGGATCGTCCAACGGCGACGACATTCTGCCCGCTCAGCGCGGATTCTTCGCAGCTGGCGGCCGTGTTTGCTGCCGCGGATGACCGCAGCTTTGTCCTTGAGGGCCCCCCTGGTACGGGCAAGTCTCAGACGATCACCAACATGATCGCCCAGTGCCTGGCGATGGGTAAGACCGTCCTGTTCGTGGCAGAGAAAAACGTCGCGCTCAACGTGGTGTACGAACGCCTTGAGGCTTGCGGCCTCGGAGATTGCTGCCTCGAGCTGCACTCGAACAAGGCCAAGAAGGCCGATGTCATGCGCCAGATCGACCGGGCGATGAATCGCACCCCACCCGCTGAGCCGGCCGAGTGGTCACGCACCAGTGCACGCGTCGATCATCTACGCCAAGGACTCAACGGCTACGTGGCTGCTCTTCATCGGCCCCGCGCGGCCGGCGAGTCCGCGTATCGCGGCCTCACGCACCTGATCGGCCACGCGCGCGAGCCGCTGGTGCGCGTCGACTTCGGCAGCTTGGACCAAATGGATGAGACGCGCCTCACGGCGCTTCGTGAATTGGCTCGGCGCCTGAGCACGATAGGAGGAACTCTAGGGTCGGTGCGATCCCATCCCTGGAGTTTCGTGAGACGCGCCGGCTGGGATCCACTCTGGCAAGCTCGCGTGGAGCGGTGCCTCGAGGATCTAGTTAGCGCGTTGCAGGGGGTCGCCACTCGGACCGAGGAGGCCGCACGCATCATCGGCGTCGTTCGCCCCTCACCTCGCTATTCGCTGCTCCGTTCGCTGGCAGAAGCCAGTCGGGTACTGATCCACCCCCCCTACGTTCCGCCGAGCTTGATGACGGGAGGTGATTGGGGCCGAATTCAGCAAGCGCTCCAGTCGTTGGTCGAGCTCGGGCGCCGTAGGGATGCACTGCGCGGGCGAGTACGCGTCGTGTTCACGGAT
>CAZYWR010000869.1:0-1533 GCA_964651185.1 uncultured Polyangiales bacterium | reverse complement strand
GATGGCGCGCGAGCTGCTGACGTATACGAGCGGCCTGTTTCGCGCGCTTCCCGAGCTCGTGCGCTGAGCGCGGCGCCGTGGCTGCGGACGAGTGGTTTTTGTACGCGTTGGTGCTGGCACGCCTGGCGCCGCTCGCCCTGGCGCTGACCGTATTCTCGCGTGGGTTCGTTCCGGCTGGGGTCGCGCTCTCGTCAGCGCTGGCTTGGCTTTGCGGGCTCGCGCCGCTGGCGTTCACCACGCATGCGGCCATCCCGCCCGGCTCGCTCGCGAGCGGGGCGCCCCCCGCGGTGTTCGCGCTCATGCTGCTGCGCGAGCTGTGTATTGGCGGCCTCTTCGCGCTGGCGTTCGCGCTGGCGCTCTACACCGTGTCGTGGGCGCTCGCGATGAGCGGCGCGCTCGCGCCTGGTCCGGGCCGCCCCGCGCTGGGGATCGCTTACGGTTTGTGCGCGGTCTGGCTGGTGCTGTCGCTCGGTGGCGCGCGCGCGCTGTTCTCGGGCCTCGCGGAGAGCTTCGGCGACGCGGCGCTCGGCGCTCGCGTGCTCGACGCGCGGGCTTTCGCGCTCGGGGTGGCGCGCCTCGGCGCGGACGCGCTCGCGAGCGCTTTCGGCCTCGCTTTGCCGCTGCTCGCGAGTGTCTGGCTGCTCGACGCCAGCGCGGCTTTGATCGCGCGCGCGCTCGCGGTACGGTCCGCGCCCCCATCGCCGCTGCGCCCCATCTTGGTGTTCGGGGCCGCGGCGCTCCTGCTCGTCCCGAACGCGTCGCGCGCGCCCGAGCTGGTGCGTGCGGGCATCTCGACCGCGCGCGCCCTGACGCGGGCCGTCGCGAGGTGATAGCTTGTCGGCCCATGGAGCCGACCTCCGAAGTACAGCCTCTGATTTCGGAGCGCGAGCTGGCCGTGCGCGTGCGCGCGCTGGGGCAAGAGATCGCACGCGACTACGCCGGCCGTGAGCTCGTGCTCGTCTCGGTGCTGAAAGGTAGCTTCATGTTCTGCGCCGACTTGGCGCGCGCCATCGACTTGCCTCTCGCGATCGAGTTCCTCGGGCTGAAGAGCTACGGCGATTCGCAGGCGACCAGCGGCGTCGTGCAGATCACGAGCGATCTGGGCCATCCGGTCGCGGACAAAGATTTGCTCATCGTGGAGGACATCGTCGACACGGGCCTGACTATGTCCTACCTGCGCAAGAACCTCGCCACGCGCAATCCGCGCTCCGTCAAGCTGTGCGCGCTCCTGCACAAGCCGGCGCGCGCGCGCGTCGACACGCCCATCGATTATCTTGGGTTCGAGATCGAAGACGTGTTCGTGGTCGGCTACGGGCTCGATTGGGGCGAGCGCTACCGCAACTTGCCTTTCGTGGGGGTCGTGCGAAACAGCCAGACACCATGAGCAAGCGTCTGGCTCTGTTCGACAAGCTCATCGCGGGCGGATCGAACGACCCGTTCCATTTCTATGCGCGTGCGCTCGAGCTGCGCACGCTCGGGGACCAGCGCGCGGCGCTCGAGGCCTTGTCCGAAGTCTGTGGACGCTTCCCCGAG
>CAZYWR010000868.1:0-12041 GCA_964651185.1 uncultured Polyangiales bacterium | reverse complement strand
CCGCGAACGCGCGCACCGCGAGCTCCAGGTCGTACTGCACGAAGCCGACGAAGCAGGCCGTGGGCACGTCCGGCAACCCCAGCGCGCGCCGGCATTCCGCCCGTCCGCGCACGTGGATGCCGCGCACGTTCGCGCCGGAGGGGATGTAGTGCACGCGATCGCGCGGGAGCTTCATGTCCACGCAGCGCTCGTAGAGCGCGCGGCTCGTGACCGTGATCTGATTCGCCAGCCAGCGAAAGCGCTCTTCGAGGAAGGTCTCGAAGGGCGCGAACGCCACGCGGCCGATCCAGCTCTTGCGCTCCGAGATCGCGCCGCCGCGCCCCCACCAATCGGCCCAGTCGCTCACCCAACGCGCGCCGCGGCCGAAGCGCAGGAGCAGGCTCGGCGCGAGCACCACCGGCCGGCAGTCGAAGCCGTGCACGATGTCGAAGCGCTCGCGCTGGAAGTACGCGATGCGAAACAGACTGTCCCAAGGGTCCCAGCCGGTGCGCGCGAGCGACACGCCGAGATCGGGTGTCTCCACGACCTCGACGCCTTCGATGTCGCGCAGCTCGGGCGTGAAGCGGCGATCGCTCGAGATGGTCGCGACCGTGACCTCATGGCCGCGCGCCACGAGCTCCCGCGCGAAGTAAAACGCGCGAAAGAACGTGCTGCGCCAGATCACGTTGTGGTTGAGCATCAAGATGCGCACCGACTCACCTCGGCCGGTTGAGCAGCAGGTCGAACCCGCGCCGCGCACGGCGGCCCGCACCTGCGAGGCCCTGATCGCGCGCTACCTGCAGCATGTACTTCACCTGCCGCGCGACCCACGCGCGGTCCCTCATCCGCGCGCGCAGCCAGATCGACGGTGCGCGCTCGGCGAAGTCGGCCACGTACTCGGCGCTCATGTTGTCGAAGCGCAAGACCGACGAGTGCGCGCCGTCGAAGTCGCGAAAGCGACCGATGATGCGCTTTTCCTTCAGGGCGCGCGCGTAGTGCTCGGTGCCCGGGAAAGGCGTGGTCACGGAGAACTGGATGGAGTCGACGGGCAGCGAACAGGCGAACGCGAGCGTCTCCTGCATGGTCTCGGGCGTGTCGCCCTCGAGCCCGAAGGTGATGGTCGCGTGCGTCTTGATGCCGCGCTCGGCGCACCACTCGGCGACCTTTCGGACTTTGTCGATCTTGACGGGTTTACGCAGCTTCTTGAGCACGCCTTGGTTCGCGCTCTCGACGCCGAACTTCATGCCGATGCAGCCGGCCTTGGCCATCGCGTCGATCGCGCGCTCGGTCACCGCCATCGCGTCGCCCATCACCGACCAGCTGACCTTGAGCCCGCGCGCCTCGATCTCGCGGCACACATCGAGCACGTGGTCTTCTTTGACCGTAAAGATGTCGTCGTCGAAGTAGATCTCGCGCGCGCCGTAGCGGGCGATCACGTGCTCCATCTCGTCCACGATGCGCTTGCCGGAAAAGACGCGGTACGGTCCCTGCTCGTAGATCACGGAGATCCAGAGGCAGAAGGTGCACTTGAACGGGCAGCCGCGGCTGCCGTGCATCTGCACGGCCGGACGCCGCTGACAGAAGCCGTCCCAGTAAGGCCACATGGTCGGAGCCTGACGCGTCGGGAACAGGTGGCGCGCGGGAAAGGGCAGGCTGTCGAGGTCGTGGATGGGCTCGCCCTTCGGGCCTTCGAGGACGGCGTGGACATCCGCGATCGGGGCGCCGTCCGCGCCGCGCGCTCTGCGCACCAAACCGGGCACCGCGGCGAGCGAGCGCTCGGCCTCTTCGCTGGAAGATGCGTGCACGGCGCGGATCGCCGCCAACGCGTTGAGCTCGTACTCGCCCTTGAGCACCCAATCGAGCTCCGGATTTTCCTCGAGTAAGATGCGGCCGAAGTGCGTGGGGTGGGCGCCGGCCAACGCGATGCGCGCGCCCGTGCGCGCCTTGAGCTCGCGCACGAGCGAGAGGTCGTCCTCGATGGTGGGCGTGGTCGCCTCCATCACGATCACGCTCGGCCGATAGCTCGCGCAACGCTCGAGGAAGGTGGCGCGCTCGGCGTTGAGCGCGACGCCGTCGTAGACCTCGACCGGGATCTTTTCACGCTCGAGCAGCGCGCCGAGATAGGCGAGCGAGAACGGAAACGGTACGTAGCGGCACGACTCGTCCTCGCGCTTTTGGATCGAGAACGGCCAGCGGCTCCCCGCCTTCACGAAGAAGCGCTCTTGCCCCTGCGCGAGCTTCTCGCGGGTGGGTGCGTTGGCGAGCAGGACGGTCACGTGTGCCTCCGAGTTCGTTCAGCCCGCCGCCCAAGCCAGGCGCCGTATCTGGCTGTGATGATCGATCGCGTAGCGGTAGGCCTTCTCTAGATACGCGACGCTGCTGCTCCAGCCGAACGCGCTCTCGGCGCGCTTGCGGCCGGCTTCGCCCAATTTCTTGCGTTCGTCCGGGCGCGCGAGCAGCCGCGCGAGCCGCGCGCCGAAGTCCTCGGGGTCGTCGAGCTTCGCGAGCTCTCCGCCGGCGCCGACCATCCAGCCGATGTCGCCCACGTCGTGCGTGACGACCGGAAGCCCGCTCGCCATGCACTCGAGCAAGGTGAGCGACGACTTGCCGCGGTTGATCGGGTTGTCGCGAAACGGCAACGCCGCCAAGTCGCAAGACGCCACGTAGCGCGGCATGTCTGCGAAGGGCACGAGGCCGTTGGAGAGCACGACGTGCTGTCTGACTCCAGCCCGCTCGATGGCCTCGATGAAGTGCGGCCGACCGAACCCGCCGCCGAGCACCAGGCACTGCGCGCTCGGCAGCTCGCGCACGAGCCTGGTGAGCGCGCTGACGAAGAAATCGAGATCGGGCCGCACGTCGAAGCTGCCCGCGTAGAGCACGGTCGGGCCCTTCAAGCCGAGCGCCGCCCGCAGCGCCTCGTCGCGCTTTTCGGGCGCGAACACCTCCGGGTCGACGCCCACGCGCGCGGGGAAGATCGCGCCGCGCTCAGCCCCCCAGCGCTCGCTCTTTTCGCGCAGCGCCATGGTCGCCCCGCCCACGCTGTCGACGAGCTTCGGGATCAGCCGCTCAGTCGTCCCCGACAGCGCCGCGATCAAGCCCGCCTTGGCGGCGAGCACGAGCGACTCCGGATCCGTCAGGCGCGCGGCGTGCAGGCGATCGCGCGCGGTCTGCGCCCAAAACGCGCCCTCGTCGTCGTCCCAATCCTGATGAATGGGCTTATCGAAGGCGCGCGCGAGCGCGAGCGCCGCCCACGAGTGCGGCGGCTTGGCCTTCTGGAAGTGCACCACATCGCACTCGGCGATGGCGCGCGCGAGCGGGCCGAACTCGTGCGGCTTGTGCCAGCTGCAAGGCTGCGCCTCGAAGCTGTCTGGCAAGGCCGCGCGCACCGGATTGCCACGCTTGCTCGGGCGCATCGTGTCGTAGAAGTAGCGCACGCGATGGCCGCGCTTGGCGAGCTCCTCCGCGAAGCGCAGCGAACGCACCACGAACGGCTGATAAAACGGGTCGTACGGGATCACCATCACGATCCGCAACGACTCCGCTGCCACGGCTTGGCTCATCCGGCCTCCGCCTCGCCGAGCTCGCTGGCGGTGCGCACGTGGACGTCGTTGGCCGGGCCGATGCGCGTATCGACCCCGAGCGCGCCCGCCGCGTACTGCAGCGCGCGCCGCGGGTTGCCGAGCGCCGCGCGCGCCGAGGCGACGGGCGCCGAGAGCACGCGCCGGAGCAGCCCGCCGCGCCGCGCCGCGTGCCGGCTCCACACGTCGTTCGCGTGCACGAGGAAGCCCTCGAGCTCCTCGGCGCTGAGGTTTTCGGTCTTCACCACGCAGCGCGACATGCCGTCGTAGGCGCTGAAGTCGTCGACCAAGAGCAGGTTCTTCTTCTTCGCGTAGTCGTAGAAGCGCGTGCCCGGAAACGGCGTCGAGATCGAGAACTGCACGGTGTAAGGGTTGAGCTCGAGCGCGAGGTCGAGCGTCTCTTGCATGGTCTCACGCGTCTCGCCCACCAAGCCGAACGAGAACGTCAGGTGCGTGCGGATGCCGAGCGAGTGCGTGAACGCCATCATCTCGCGCAGCACGCCGAGATCGAGCCGCTTGCCGCTGTCGTCGACGAGCTTCTGGTTGCCCGACTCCACGCCGTACTTGACCGCGCGCAGGCCCGCGCGCCGCAGCCGCTCGAGCGTGGGCTTCTTGATCGTGTCCGCGCGGCACATGGCGCCCCACGGGATGTGCTCGAGGCCGCGCATGATCAGCTCATCGGCGAGCTCGCTCAACCGTTTGTCGCCGATGTTGAAGGTGTCGTCGTCGAAGTAGTACGAGGCGTACGGGTAGCGATCGACGCGGAACGCGTGCTCGATCTCGTCGGCGATGTTCTTGGCCGAGCGCGTGCGGTAGCGGTTGTCTTCGTAGACGACCTGCGGCCACACGCAGAAGTGACACTTGTACGGACAGCCGCGCGAGCCGATGAGCTGTAGACAGGGGCCCGGCAGGTCGCCGGGGTTGTCGTGGTAGAGCGCCATGTCGAGCGTGCTGCGGTGCGGAAACGGCAGGATGTCGAGCGGCTCGATGTTGGGACGGCGGGACTCCTTGATCACTCCTTGCGCGCCGCGATGCACGAGGCCGAGCGTGCCCGCGAGCGGCTTGTTGGCGCGCACGCGCTCCGCGAACTCGAGCGCCGTGTACTCCCACTCGCCGCCTGCGAGCGCCGTGATGTACGGATGGCGTTCGAGCTCACCCTCCATGTGACCGACGTGCGGACCGGTCATCAAGAGGGGGACGCCGAGCTCCTCGCCCAAACGCTTGGACCAGCGCAGGTCGACGTCGATCGACGCGGTGGAGTTTTCCTGGATGATCAGGTCCGGCGCGAAGCGCAGCACGCGCGCGAGATACGCGTCATCGCGCTCGCGCGTCGCGCAGCCGTCGAAGATCGCCACCTCGAAGTCGCGCTGCTCCAGCAGGGTCGCCGCGTAGCCGAGATAAAATGGATAAGGCATGTAGCGGCTGCCGGCCTTCTCGAAATGCGGCCAGCGCGAACCAGCGCGCACACCATAGTGACCGGGCCTCAGCCAGGGCGGATTCAGCAACGCGATCTTCATGCAAACCTCGGTGGCAACGGACCAACGGTCGGACCGCTCATGGGAGCGCCGGCGCGGGCGAGCTCTTCGAAGAGACCGTCTTGGCGCGGGACGCGCGCGCGAACTCCTCGAAGATATCGTCGATCGTGCGCGAAATGCGGAAGCTCGGGTAGTGCGCCTCGAGCTTACGCAGATCGGAATAATAACAGATGTGGTCGCCTACCCGGCTCTTGTCGCTATAGCGGTGCATGAGCCGTTTGCCCGTGAGCTGCTCGATGCGATCGATCGACTCGAGGATCGACACGCTGTTCGCCTTCCCGCCGCCCAGGTTGTAGACCTCGCCCGGCCGCGGGTTCTCGATGAACAGCTCGAACGCGCGCACCACGTCTGCGCTGTGAATCTGGTCGCGTACCTGTTTGCCTTGGTAGCCGAAGATCGTGTATTCGCGGCCTTCGCTCGCGGCGCGGAAGATGTACGCGAGATAGCCGTGGAGCTCTGCGGCGGCGTGGTTCACGCCCGTGAGACAGCCGCCGCGGAACACGCCCGTGCGCAGTCCGAAGTAGCGGCCGTACTCCTGGCACAACACGTCGGCCGCGACCTTCGACGCGCCGAACAAGCTGTGCAGCGATTGGTCGATCGAGAACGTCTCGGCGATGCCCTGTTCGTACGCCGGATCGGCGAAGTCCCAGCGCGTGCTTTGCTCGACGAGCGCGATGCGGTTCGGCGCGTCGCCGTAGACCTTGTTCGTGCTCATGAACACGAACACCGCCTCGGGCGCGTGCTGGCGCGTGGCCTCGAGCAAGTTCAGCGTGCCGACCGCGTTGGTGTCGAAGTCCTCGAACGGCATGCGCGCGGCGAGGTCGTGCGAGGGCTGGGCGGCGCAGTGGATGATCGCGTCCGGCTTTACGTCGCCCAAGATGCGCTGCATCGCCGCGCGATCGCGGATGTCCTCGTGGCAGTGTACGAAGCGCGGCGCGCGCTCGCGCAGCATCGCCAACACGCGCGAGGTATCTCCGTCAGGGCCGAAGAAGTGTTGGCGCAGGTTGTTGTCGACGCCGTACACGCGGTGGCCATGGCGAGCGAAGTGGAGCACCGCCTCCGAACCGATGAGTCCGCTGCTCCCCGTGATGACGATCTTCATTCCCCCAACTCTCTCTCGCCTTCGCGCGACGGCGACCGCGCTCGGCGCATGGCCGAGCCAGGCCGAGCTCTCGTGGGGCGCACACGAGCAGAGCGCTCGCGCGCTCTTGCACGTGACGGAGGTCGAAGGCGTACCGTCCCCAAGCTTGCCAGGGATCAATTTATCAGTGAGCTCGGGCGCACCGAGACGGAATTCGCGCGGCCTTCCCTTTCCGGCAAGACCTTACGCCGGCGTGCAGTGTACTCGGCGTGAACCTTACCTGCGCGCGTGCACACATCGCTTGCGTGCCGCGGCGCGCGCGCTTTGCCCCGGGCTTACGAACCGTGATATGGAGAACCCTTGAGGCGCAACATGGGGGAAGCGCTCGATCTCGTCGTCACGGGCGGCGCGGGCTTCGTCGGCTCGAGCCTGGCTATCGCGCTCAAGGTGCGCCATCCGAGCTGGCGCATCCAAGCGTTCGACAACCTCAAACGCCGCGGCTCGGAGCTGACGCTGCCGCGCCTGCGCGCGCATGAGGTGCGCTTCGTGCACGGCGACGTGCGCAACCGCGCCGATCTCACGGAGCTCGCCGCGTTCGACGTGCTGATCGATTGCTCGGCCGAGCCTTCGGTGCTCGCGGGCTTGAACGGCAGCCCGAGCTACGTGGTCGACACCAACCTGATCGGCACCTTGAACTGCCTGGAGATCGTGCGCGCGCAGCGCGCCGGGCTGGTGTTCCTCTCCACGAGCCGTGTCTATCCGATCGCGGCCATCGAGCGCCTGCCCTTCAGCGAGAGCACCTCGCGCTTCGTGTTCGAGCCGAGCCAGGCGGTGCCCGGCTACTCGGCGCGCGGCATCGCCGAGGCCTTCCCGCTGCACGGCGCGCGCTCGCTCTACGGCGCGACCAAGCTGTGCTCGGAGCTCATGATCCAGGAGTACGTCGAAGCTTACGGCCTGTCCGCCGTGATCGATCGCTGCGGCGTGCTCACCGGCCCCTGGCAAATGGGCAAGGTGGATCAAGGCGTCATCATGCATTGGGTGGCGAGCCACGTTCTGCAGCGCCCGCTGCGCTACATCGGCTACGGCGGCGAAGGCAAGCAGGTCCGCGACATCCTGCACATCGGCGACCTGATCGAGCTCGTGGAAGCGCAGCTCGCCGAGCTCCCGAAGCTGCGCGGCGAGGTGTTCAACGTGGGCGGCGGCAACCAGTGCTCGGTGTCGCTTCGCGAGCTGACCACGCTGTGCCAGGCCGCCACCGGCCACAAGGTCGAGATCAGCTCGGATCCCGACACGCGTCAGGCCGACCTGCGCATCTACATCAGCGATCACACCAAGGCGAGCGAGCGCTTCGGCTTCCGGCCACGCGCGTCTCCCGCGAGCATCGTCGACGACATCGCGCGCTGGGTCACGGAGCACCGTGCGCTGCTCGAGCGCACCCTGTTCGGCACGTGACCGCGGTCCCCGTCCGCACCCTCTCCGATCGCGCGCCGCGCGCCCGCGCAGTGCCCGCGCCCGCGGTCCAGCGCGTCGCGCTGCGCCGGGTCCAGCTCGTGCTCGATGCCTTCGGCGTGGTGGTCGCGATGCTGACGGCAGCAGCCCTGCAAGGTTGGTTGGTCGGCCGTGTGGACTTCTTGAAGCGCCCGCCCGCGTTCTCGGAGTACGCCCTGCTCGCCTATCTCGTGTTGCCTGTCTGGCTGTCGCTGATCGCGGCGCTGCGGCTGCACGAGACGTTCGAGCATCCGCTCTCGCAAGCCGAGCTCTTGGCCAAGCTCGTGAAGCTACACGTGCTCGGCTTCACGGCGCTCGCGCTCGTGCAGTTCCTGTCGCAGGCCGTGATCAATCGGAGTCTCGCGGCGCTGTTCCTGTTTTCGAGCTTTGCGCTGATGTACGTCGAGCGCACTTTGGCCTACGCCTGGACGCGCTACCAACACGTGAGCGGCCACGCGCAGTCCGTGCTGTTGATCGTGGGGCAGCCGTCGCGGCGCATGCATGAGTTTCTACGCGATGCCATGGAGAGCCGCTTGCGTCCGCTCGTGCTCGGCTATGTGATGGGTCCGGAGCGCACGGACGGGCTGTCGCAGCCTCCGAGCGAAGCGCCGCCCCTCGCGCGCGTGGGCGAGCTCCACGATCTGCAGCAAATCCTCGAGGAGCGCGCGGTCACGCACGTCGTGTTCTTCGCGCCTTACCAGCGCCCCGACAGCGTGCAGGCCGAGCTCGCGATCTGCGAGGCGCTCGGCATTTCGGCGAGCTTCGTGGTGGACGTGCGACAACTCTCGCGAGCCGCCCCGCGCATCACCGAGCTCTACAACCACTGTGTCATCAACTACGACATCGCGCCCAAACGACCGGAGGCGCTCGCCTTCAAGCACGGCCTCGACGCGCTGCTCGCCGCGCTCTTGCTGATCGCGACCGCGCCGCTCTTGTTGGCCATCGCACTCGCGATCTGGTTCGACATGGGGCGCCCGATCCTGTTCACGCAAGCGCGCGCGGGGCTCTACGGACGGCCCTTCCGCATGCTTAAGTTCCGCACCATGCGCATGGGCGCGGAGCGCGAGCGCGACGCGCTCTTGTCGCACAACGAGATGACCGGCCCGGTGTTCAAGGTGCGCGACGATCCGCGCGTCACCCGCCTCGGACGCATCCTGCGGCGCACCAGCCTCGACGAGCTCCCGCAGCTCTTCAACGTGCTCACGGGCAGCATGAGCCTGGTCGGACCGCGCCCTTTGCCGGTGCAAGAGCAGCAAAAGATCCGCGGCTGGCAGCGCAGACGCTTGTCGATGAAGCCCGGGATCACGTGCCTTTGGCAGATCAGCGGGCGCAGCGACGTCGACTTCGAAAACTGGATGCTGCTCGACCTCAAGTACGTCGATGACTGGAGCTTGTGGCTCGACGTCCTGATCTTGCTGCGCACGATCCCGGCCGTGTTGCGTGGCCGGGGTGCACGCTGAATTGCGGGGGGATGATCTCGTACAGCGTCGGATGAATTGACGGTCACATCGAGAAAAAAATCGCGTGGCACGCCGAGATCGTGGGCCGATCGACCAAGCCAGTGGTACTGACACCGACGGCAAATGCTAGGGACCGGAGTCCCAGGGTCAATCTCGTAGGAATCGTGCAGGGCGTTGGGGTCATCTCGCCGCGCTGCGCCACATACCGAAAGTTGAGTCCTGCATGATCGCGCACGACGACTTCACCCTCGTCCTCGAAAACATGTTTGCCTCGCGTGCGCACCCGCGACAGGGCTTCACTTGGCACTGCGAAGGCTCGTTCGAAGATTGCGCCCGCGCGCATGCGCTGATTCCCCTCGAACGGCGCGGCGGCTACGTGCGCGCGGTGGACCGCCACGGACGCGCTTACGGGCTGATGCGCCATCCCGAGATGCCTCGCCACGATTGGGCGGCGCCCCTTCGCTGATCGCATCGGCCGCGCGCGTGCTCCTCGGGGAGCGCGTCGCGACCATCCCTGACAACTCCGAGGCGTGAGTCGAGCGAGCCTGCCACGGGCGCCTGTGGCGAACCGGCGGTGGACGCAGGATCGCCTCACGTGAGCATCGTCAGGGCGATCGCCCATACAAAGGTCGGCTGGACAAGACTATCGTCAGGTCCGAAGATCTGACTTTGTTCAACTACAAACCTTTGCTGTCTTCACGTCATGGGAGATCGGCCATGCCGTCTATCATCGGGGCGACGAGCCGCCTGCGTTTGGCGGCGCTCCTCGCCCTGCTCACGGCTCCATACGCATCGGACGCAGCTGCACAGGAGGTGGCGCGCGCGGACGCCGGCGCGCGTTCGGTTTTGCCTCTGGGCGACTGGGCCGTGATCGCGGCGCCGAATGCATCGACGTACGTGTTCGCGCGCACGCGCGGCGCCTGGTCGCCCCGGCAGCAGCTGGTCGCCGCAGACGGCGCCGTCGACGACGCCTTCGGGCGCTCCGTCGCGCTCAGCGGCACGACCGCCTGCATCGGCGCGCCGCAGAAGAACGGCGACACCGGCACGGTCTACGTGTTCACGCCGCCGAGCTTCTTCCCGTAGACCGAACATTCGACAGCAAGGTCGTCGGCCGCCTCGTGCCTGCCTGACCGGACGTGCAAAACGCACGCTGGCATCCGACCCGCCGCACGGGATCAGTCCTCGCGAAACAGGACATGATAGCCGAACGGCGTCTCGATCACCTCGCTGACCTGCCCCGGCTCGAGCGCGAACAGCGCGACGTCGATGTTCGGCTCGAGCTCGCCGCGCGTGAAGCGGCCCAGCATTCCGCCCTCTTTGGCGCTCGGGCAATCGCTCGCCTCGCGCGCGAGCGCGGCGAAGCCGCTGGGCTCCTTGGCCAGCTGTTGCTTGAGCGTCGCGGCGCGCGCTTGCGCTTCGGCCTTGCTGCGCTTCACGCTCGGGTCCGCGCCGCGCGCGCCCGCGTACTGCACCAAAATGTGGCGCACGCGCGCCATCGGGTACGCCGAGTCGCTGTCGGCTTCGGCGCGCGTGCGCTGCTCGGGGAGCTCCTGCAGGGCGCGCTCGACCGCGTCCTCGAACTCGCGATAGGGCTGCGCCCCCGCGATCATGCGCCCGTTCACGAACGACACCGGCGTGCCCAGCCCGCCGGCAGCGGCGCCCGAGTCGAGCAGCGCGACCAACTCCGCGCGCACCTCGGACGCGTGCCGGCGATCGGCGAGCGCTGCGCGCACGCGCTCCGCGTCGACGCCCTCGATCTCGCGCGCCATGGTCACGAACAATTCCGTGTCGAGCTCGCGCTGGTGCGCGAAGAGCGCGTCGTGATAAGCCCAAAAGCCATCGCTCCCGCGCTGCGCGTAGACCTCGAGCGCGGCCTCGGCCGCCGGCTCCGCCTGCTCGTGAAAGGGCAAGGGGCAGTTGCGCCAGCGGATCTGCAAGAGCTCGCCGCCGTAGTTCTCGTGCAGCTCGTGCAGCGTCGGCGCGAGCCGCGCGCAGTACGGGCACTGGAAATCCGAGCACACCTCGAGCTTCACTTTGGCGTCCGGCGAACCCAACGTCGGTGCATGGCCGCTTTGCGCGATGTGATAGATGCGCTCGACTTGCGCGACCTGCGGCTCCTGGCCGCCGCCGGGAAACTTGAGCCCTTCGGAGGCCGGCTCCGGTCGAGGCCTCTGCGCGGAGGGAGCTCGCCCCGCGCAGGCAGCCAGCACACAGGTGCAAAGGACGAGAAGTCTGGTCATCCCTGCACATGTTAGCCCGACTTCGCGCTCGAACTTGCGATCGGGCGTGTTAGACCTCTCGGTCCCGATGCCGTCCCGGTTCGCGACCGCAGTCTCGGCATGCGTCGCGGGCGCGCTCGTGCTGGCCTTGACGAACATCGCCACGGCCCAGAACGCGCCTGATGCGGGCGGATCCGAGCACACGCCGGCAGCCGGCGCACCGGACGTAGACCCCGAAGCGGACGCGAGCACGGAGCCCGACGCTGGCGCTGTCGATGCCGCGAGCGACCCCAACGCGCTCACGCCGCCCAAGCTCGTGGGCTTCGTGGACGCCGGCTACCCCGAACAGGCGCGCGCGCAGGGCATCGAAGCCGACGTGCTCTTGGTCGTGACCATCGGCAGCGACGGCCGCGTCGAGGACGTGGCCGCGACCGGACCTCCCGCAGGTTGGGGCTTCGACGAGCTGGCTACTGCGGCCGCTTGGCACTTCGTGTTCGAGCCCGCGCGCAGGGGCGGGCAGCCGCTGCGCTCGCGTATTCAATACCGCTACGAGTTCAGGCTGCAGGCGCCCGCCGAGGCCGCGCCCGAAGCACCGCCCCCGCCTCCGCCCGAAGCGCGGCTCGTGGTCGCGTTGCTCAGCGCCGAACACGGGGAGCCGCTCACGAACGCCGAGGTCGTGCTCACCATCCCGGACGATCCTT
>CAZYWR010000867.1:0-7071 GCA_964651185.1 uncultured Polyangiales bacterium | reverse complement strand
GCGCGAGGAGCCGCCGCGCGGCGGCTGGCTCAACTGAGGGTCTGGCCGCCCGCGCCAAACGGCGCACATCGGTCCGCATCGCAGCACGTGTTTGCGCGCCATCACGATCGCGCGCCCGGCCGCTGCCCCAAAACACCCATCGCCGCGTCGCGAACCGGTCGCTGGCCGTAATTTTTGCTCCGGCGGCGGAAAGGATCGTCACAGACGCGACCACTGTTGTTTCTTCGGCACAGCTGCGCGTGTTACAAGGCCCCCTCGCCTTCTTCTGCACAAGGAGCCCCATGCAGCTGAGATACGCGGCGGATCGTCGCACGATTCTGTGGACCATCCTCGCGCCGCTGGTGGTCGCCGCGCAGTTCGCGAAGCCCGCGCTCGTGCCCTATCTCAGCGCAGTCAGCTGCTACTTCGCGCTGGCGTGCGGGGTGATCGCTCACAACCACAATCACTGCCCGACCTTCAAGGACAAGCGATCGAACCAGCTGTTCGCGATCTGGATTAGCCTATTTTATGGCTATCCGACCTTCGCTTGGATCCCAACTCACAATCTGAATCACCACAAGTTCGTCAATCGGGAGGGCGACGCCACCATCACTTGGCGCTTCACCAATCGTCATAACGTGTTCGTGGCCGCCACCTACTTTTTCGTCTCCTCGTACTATCAGAGCAAGCCGATCAACGACTTCATCAAGCAAGCGCGCGCGAACAACCCCGCGCTCTACCGCCAAATCCTGACCCAGTACGGCGTTTGGGGCGGCAGCTATCTCGCGCTGCTCGGGCTGGCCGTCGCGCTGCACGGTCTCAGCACGGGGCTGCTCGTGTTCGGCGGATCGATCGCGCTACCCGCGTTTTTCTCGCTCTGGACGATCATGCTGTTCAACTACGACCAGCACGCTCACGCCGACCCCTTCTCCGAGCATGATCACTCGCGCTCGTTCACCAGCCCGCTGCTCAACTTCTTGCTGTTCAATAACGGCTACCACGGCGCGCATCATGAGCACCCCGGGACGCATTGGAGCCAGTTGCCCGAGCTACACGATGCGGTGGCCGCGGAGATCCACCCGTCGCTCGTGCAGCGCAGCCTTTTTTGGTACTGGTTCAAGCAGTACGCGCTGGCGCCGTTCTTCCCTGCCCTGTCCACCGTGCAGCTCGGCCCGGGACCGATGAACCCGCCGCTCGCGGAGGTGGAGCTTCCCGTGGTGGTGACGGCCGATCCAGTCGGGACCTGAGTCTGCGACTGCGGCCGGTCCTCGCCCGGGACGCGCCGAGATTGGACGTGACGGCCGATCCAGCCGGGACCTGAGCCTGCGACTGCGGCTGGTCCTCGCTCGGGATGCGCCGGGATTGGATAGAGCGCCCCGAGGAGCCGAGCGCTGCGAGGACGGTGTGGGTGCCCTGCGGACCGCGCTGGTCCTCGCTATCAGGCCGCGTCTGGTACGATGCACGCAGAGTGAGCGAGAAGCGTGATCTGAGCGGCCGCTGCGGCACGTGCGCGTTCTTCATTCCCCGCGCGGTCGATGCGAGCGGGGCTGCGAGCGGCGAGTGCCGCCTCGGCTGCTGGCCGGCGCCGCTGCGCGACAGCTCCACGTGTGCGAGCCATCAGCCGCTCGGCGTGCGCCCCAAGCAGAGCGCGGAGCCGAAGCGCGCGCGCGCCAAAACCGTGGCCCAGCCGCTGGCGGAACGACCAGCGCTGCCGAAAGAGGTCGGGATCGATATGGACCAGGAAGAGTTCCGCAACGTGCTGCGCGAAATCCTGCTCGACGAGCTAGGCGTGCGCGACGTCGAGCTCGGCGATCGCTGGCAGCACGGCGAGGTCGTGCTCGTGCCCGGCAAGGCGGGCGTGCAGGAGAAGCGCATCCCCATCGACAGCTTGTTCCGCAAGGTCGTGCTGATCCGCGAGAAGCTGCGCGTGCTCGAGCAGCGCATCAACAACCACGAGAAGCTCGACGACAACGACCGTCTGCAGCTCCAGCAGTACATCACGCAGTGCTACGGCTCCCTCACGACCTTCAACGCCTTGTTCCGGAACAAAGAAGATCAGTTCGCCGGCCAAAGCGGACGCGAGGAGTGACGGGCGCTCCTCACTGGCAACAGGCCGACGGCATCTCGAAGGGGACGCAGTCCGGAACTTGCTTGCCGTCTGCGGTGGTGCTCACGATCGACGTGGGAGACGCGTAGATCGTGTCGCCTTCGGCGGTCGTGGTGGTGCCGCAGCGCGGAACCGTGCACAGGTGCTTGACCGCGGCGCAGCAATCGGCAGGCAAGCAGTTGAAGCTGTCGATCCCCTCCATCCGCGTGTCCTCGACGATCTCGAGCGGGCCGGCGCAGATGCCGTGGAGGTCGGTGACCACGCAACTCGCGGTCGTGCCGGGCATGGGATCGTACACCACGAACGATCCATCCACGCCTTGATGCGGGAGCAGGTCGGCCGCGCGCGTCTGCAGCGGATCACCCAGCTCGTTGGGCACGTTCCAGGCCTGTCCGGAGGAGATCGCGCCGC
Source organism: uncultured Polyangiales bacterium (assembly GCA_964651185.1). GTDB lineage: Bacteria > Myxococcota_A > Polyangia > Polyangiales > DASUME01 > DASUME01. The sequence continues at coordinate 4,574 of CAZYWR010000867.1, read as the reverse complement.
TGATCGTGCTCGGGCTATCGCCCTTCGTGGGATCCGTCGCGGGTTGAACCGAGCCGCCCGCGAGCCCCGCCAGCACGTTTACGGTGAAGCGTCCGGTCGGCAGCTCGCCGCAGTGGGCGAGGCGATTGCCGCCGACCAAGTTATCCGTGCCTGGCGCGAAGTACGGGATCCGGCAGTCAGCGCGATCCTGAATGAGCTCGAGCGCAGCCACGGGCGGCACGGATACGGGCACCCCTTGTCCAGCGCCGGCCCCGTAACTCAGCTTGGTGGGCACGCCGGTATCGTCGACGAGCACGCTGCCCATCATCAGCACGCGCGGGACGTTCGCCTGCGTCTCGATGTCGGACTTCTGTCGCTCGATGATGACCAGCGGATAGTACCAGTCGAGCCCGGTCCCGGCGCCGAGGAAGGGATGGGGATCGACCTTGCCGTCCGCACCCGGTACGTCGGGCGCGTCGCGTAGAACGGTCTGCACGTCGACGGGCGCCGTGTAGAACGCGTAGCTGACTGGATTGGTGACATCGATCGCGACGCGCTCGCGCAACGCGGCGGCCGCGTCGTCCGCGCTGAAGCCTTCCAGTGTCATGCCGCACATGGTGCCGTCCGTCCCCCCGCTCTTGCAGGTGAGCGCGCGGAAGTTGCGCAACATGGCCGGAGCATTCGCGCCAAGGACGTTATTTCCATTCGCGTCCTGGACCACGCCCGGTATGAGACCGAACGTCGCGTCGGACGCGAGCCGGTGGTTTTCGTCGAGCTTGAAGGCGGGGCGTTCGGTCCAGGCCGGGTTTCCGAGCGCGACCGTCACGTTCGGCACCACGATGCCCTGCGGCGTGCTCTCCGCGGAGGGCAGCACGATCTTGAAGAACCCCTTGGCGGGATTCATCACGTCGTTCACCGCCGCCCCCAGAATGTCGCCGGCCGTAGGCAGGCGCGTGACCGAGAAGAACGGATTGAAGTCCTCGTCGTAGTCGAAGAAGCCGCGGACCTGATAGTTCACGGTGTTCTTGATATCGAGCGGCAAGCCCGACCACTCGTACTCGACCGAACGCGTGATCGGGTTGGCGTAGTCGATGGGCGCGTCGGGCGCGCGGCAGTCGCTGACTTGAAAGAGCTTGTCGCCCGAGAGTACGAGCAGGTTGATGGCCGAGGTCGCCGTGCCTTCGGGCGGGGGCGGATTCTCGTACACGAACAACAGCAAGATCACGTTGCCTGCGATGCGCTGACGCCTCTCTTTGTCGTCATAGACGCAGCTCGGCCGGGGGCCGATGTACAGGATCGTGCCTTTCACGATCGCGCTCGGGTCGGGCGCGATCCCACCTTGGTAGACGTCCTTGTCCTGCTTGATGTCTCCGCAGCCGAACGAGCCGCCGAAGACGCACAAGCTCACAAGCCATGACAACAGGAGCTTTCGCGTTGTCCGTCGCATCAGAACCGCACCTTTGCCGAACCCAGCACGCGGGTGTCGAGGGGCTGCGATATAGGTTGCTGGCGATTGTGGTTAAACGTCAGGTTCGTGCCCGAAACGCCGACCTCCAGACGATCGCCGAACAGGCGATAACCGATGCGAGCGTTGACCATGAGGAACGCCGGCTGCGGGTACTGTTGCCAGCGAATGCCGCCGTTGGCCACGTCGTTCACCTGCTCGATCCAGAGCTGTTTGCTGACCCAAGACACGTCTGACGACAGCTCGAGGCCGAACCACGTGCGGTACTGGAACCCGCCGTTCACCTTATGCCTGCTGGTCTGCTGCTCTTTGGCGCGGGCGGGATCCACCTTGCTCTTGTCGAGCGGTGAGGTGTCGTGGATCGAGTAGTTGGTATAGAGATCGAGGCCTTCCATCGGATAAATGCGGGCGCCTAACTCGCCGCCCATCTGCCGATAGACCGCGCGCTCGTTCGCGAAGCTGAGCGCGCTGACTGGATAGGCCTGGGCGATCTGGTTGTATGCCGCCAGCACGTTGTCGCCCGAGAAATCGCTGAGCGTGAAGCGGTCGTTGGCCGTAAACAGGATCGCGTCCTTGATCCAGTTGTAGTACAGGTTGCACTCGAGCGAGAAGTAATCCGACTGTTGGTTCTGATAGCCGACCTCGATCGAGGTGATGCTCTCCGGGTTGAGGTGCGTGTTGCCCTGGCCCCAGGCCGTCACGCCGCGCAGCGGCGTCTCGTTCGCGTAGTGCACATAAGACTCGATGAACGACGGCCCGCGGAACGCGCGGCCGCCGCTCACGCGCAGCGATTGCTCACCCAAGAAGCGATACACGAGCGAACCGCGCGGCGAAAACTGGATGTTTTGCAGCAGGGGATGGCGGTCGACGCGGGCCCCGATCTGCAGCTTCAACGGCTTGGCGAGCTGGATGATGTCCTGGAGGTACGCGCCGATGTGGTTCTGCGTGTGCTCTCCGTCGAGCCAGTCCCAGTCGATGTGCTTGAAGCGGTAGGCCACGCCTAACGTCAGCGTATTGGGCACGACCAAGTTGAACGCATCGCTCCAGGACAGATCGAGATCGAGCAGGTTCTGGCGGACGTTGCTCCGATAGTCGATCACGGAACCGGGCGCGATCCACGCGGCGCTCGGATGTCCCACGACGTCGTCGTAGTTCGCGGCCACGCGAATCCCGACGGGCGTGGTCAGCGTGGCGTACCCCTGGGCTTCGTGCGCAGGGGTGGTGACGACCTGATTCAGGCGCGAAAGCCCCTGGATCGTGAACATGCCTGCGCCGTAATTGCCTCCGGCCGAGATCATGCCGTTCTTGGCGTAGCTGTAGTTGACGTCGCCGTTGGCCATGTATTGGCCGATCGCGTCGTCGCGCACGCCCGCGTACGGCTGGACATCGACGCGGTCCTTTCCGACGACGGTCACTGCGTTGTCGGCGTGCTCGTATCCTGCAGAGCCGCGGTAGTTGACCTTCCCCACCCGCCCCGAAAACGATGCACCGCCCACGTACTGGCCGCGGTTGCCGACGCGAGTGACCGCATAAGAGCCGCCCTGCCCTGCCGGCCTCGTGATGACGTTGATCACACCGCTGAAAGCGTCTGCGCCGTAGAGAGCGGACGCCGGGCCGCGGATAATCTCGATCCGTTCGATGTCGTCTTGCAGGACGGGTAGGAGGTCGGGCCAGATACTTCCGAGGAAGTCTTTGCGGACCTGACGGCCATCCCAGAGCAGAAGCACGCGCGTGGACGTACGGCGGTTCAAGCCGCGGATCGCGATCTCCGAGTGGTCGGGCGTGACCGAGGCGACCTCGACACCGGCGACGCGCCGGAAGAGCTGCGTGAGCTGGAAGACGCCCGCCATGCGGATGTCCTGCGCCGTGATGATCGCCGTCGCGTTCGGTGCGTCGAGAGGTGACTGGCTCAAGCGCGACGCCGACACGACTTGCTCTTCGTACACGCCCTGCCGAGCGCCGCCCTGGCCTGCCACGGCCGTGGGCGGGATGGTCTGCGCAGGCTGCGTCGCCGGCGCGGGGATGTGCTCGGAGGCAGGCGGCGGGGTCTTCTCGGCCTCGTGAGCAGCCTCGATGGCGACCTGTTCGCGCAGCTTGGCGACCGCCGCGTCGAGCTGATTGGCCTGCTTGCGCAGCGCGTCGCTGTTCTGCTGTTCCGCGAGGAGCCGGATCTCCGCCGCGGCCGCCTCGACCACGGCCAGGGTCTCGCGGCTGCTCAGCTCCGCGCGGGGCTCCGTGCCCTTGCCCTCCCCCGCCGCAGGCTCCGGGCCTGCGGTCTCCTTGGGTTTGGTCTGGGTCAAGGAGCGGATCAGCGAATCGACCTCGACCGCGTCGCTCGCGGGCGCGGTCTCGCGGTAGCGCTCGAAGTACTCGATCGCCTGATCCGCGCGACCCGCGTACATGTGCGCGAGGCCGATGTTGTACAGGACGTTGGGGTGCGGAAGGATGTCGTACGCGCGCTCCAGGTGCTCAATGCCGGAGTCGTACTTTCCTTCGGCCACGTCCTGCATGCCGGCCCGAAATTCGCGGCGCGCGTCCGTACGCTCGTCCGCTCTTGCCACTGAACTCATCGTCAGTACGCCGCATGCGACGGTCCAAACCGTCAACAGCAGCGCTCGTAACCGCTGCATGCACGTTCCTTCCGCTCGGACGCGCCCCCGCGCCGGTCGTCTTGGGTCCCCCGAGGCTTTCCGCCCCACATCGTCCAAAAACGAAACAAGGCTCTCAAAGCGGACGGGCCCTTGTCAAAAACCGATTGTGGCCGCGTTCACTTAGGTCGGACAGAGGCGCACTCCAGGGCGCCACGTGCGTGGCGGCGCGCACGCGCTGCAACCCCAGAATAGGCCCGTGCGCGCCCCGGCGCCCTCCCTGCTTGGGTGGAGCGAGCGCGTTTGGCACCGCCGCGCCGCACGCGCCTACGGCCGCGCGCCCTTGGGTCCTTCAGCGATTCAGCAGCATCACGTCGACGCGCCGGTTCTCGCTCCGGCCCTCAGACGTCGAGTTGGTGGCGAGCGGGTGTCGGGAGTCGGCGACCTCCACCGCGATCGGCGCGTCGCCGCTGCCGAAGGCGCGCAGCTTGGCCGCGACGGCGTCGGCGCGGCGCTCCGCGAGCTTGCGGTTGGCGTCGTCC
>CAZYWR010000866.1:0-4594 GCA_964651185.1 uncultured Polyangiales bacterium | reverse complement strand
CTCCAAGTACCGGAGACGCCGCTCAACCTGCACGGACAGCGCCAGGCCGAGTGCATCGCGGCGCGGCTGGCGCAGGCGGGGGTGTCGCACATCTTGTGCAGTGACCTGCTGCGCGCGCGCACGACAGCCGCCCCGCTCGCGCAGCGGCTCGGGCTCGAGCTCGAGACCACGCCGCTCTTGCAGGAGCGCAACTTCGGCGATCTGCGCGGCGTGCCGTACGCGCGGCTCGCGCAGGATCCGTTCGCGCCCGACTTCGACCCGCCCGGCGGCGAGAGCTGGCCGGTCTTCCACGCGCGTGTGGCCGAGGCCTTCGCGCATGTAGTAAGGCGACGGCGCGGTCTCGGCGGCACGTTGGTGGTCGTGACGCATGGGTTCATGTGCCGCACGCTGCTCGCGCGTCACGTGCCCTGGCCGGACGGAGAACGGGCGCCCGAGCGCCTCGACAACGCCAGCGTCACGGTGCTCGACGCGGACGCGCCGCACGTCGCACGACTCGTGAATTGCACGGCGCACCTGGCTGGGCTCGCGCCGGGGGCGAGCTCGGGCGGCGCTGCGTAGGGCGCGTCCATCGCAGGACTCACCATGGCCGGAACCAGCTTGATCGCCCTGATCGACGACATCGCCAGCATCCTGGACGACGTCGCGCTCCTGACGAAGGTCGCCGCCAAGAAGACGGCCGGTGTGCTGGGCGACGACCTCGCGCTCAACGCGGAGCAGGTGGCTGGCGTGCACGCGGACCGCGAGTTGCCCGTCGTCTGGGCCGTCGCCAAGGGCTCGCTCGTCAACAAGGCCATCCTGGTGCCGCTGGCGCTCGCGATCAGCACCTTGGCCGCTTGGGCGATCACGCCGCTGCTGATGGTGGGTGGAGCGTTCCTGTGCTTCGAAGGATGCGAGAAGCTGGCGGAGAAGCTGCTGCACGGCGCGGACGAAGATCGCGAGCAGGCAGCGCTGCGCGCGGCGCTCGCAGACCCCGCGACCGATCTCGTCGCGTTCGAGCGCGATAAGATCAAGGGCGCGATCCGCACCGACTTCGTGCTGTCGGCGGAGATCGTGACGATCGCGCTCGGCACTGTGGCCGCCGCGCCGTTCGGCACGCGCGTCGGCGTGCTCGCGGGCGTCGGCCTGGTGATGACGGTGGGCGTGTACGGCTTGGTCGCGGGCATCGTGAAGCTCGATGACCTCGGCTTGTACCTCTACGAGCGCGGGCGCCGCCGGCGCGAGCGAGGTGAGCGCGTCGCGGGGGCGCTCGCGCGCGGTCTCGGCGTGACGATGCTGAAAGCGTCGCCCTATTTGATGAAGGCCCTCTCGATCGGCGGCACGATCGCGATGTTTCTGGTCGGGGGCGGGATCCTCGTGCACGGCATTCCGGGCGTGCACGAGCGCGTGGAGCAGATGGCGGAATGGGCCCGCGCGCTGCCCGTCTTGGGGCGCGTTGGAGCGGCGATCGCGCCGAGCTTGCTGTCGGGGCTCGTCGGGCTGGCGGCCGGGATTCTTACCCTGCTGGGCGTCAGCGCCGCCAAGCGCGCGCTGCGTTAGCGCGTGCGCATCAACAGATGCGCGTGACCCTGTGCAGGCGTCGCTCCAGGCGAGCCGCGGCTCAGGCGAGCGGGCGCGCGATCTGGCCGATGCGACCGCTGGCCATCAGCTCGCCGAAGGCATCGCCGAGCCGCACACCGAGCTCGAGCACGCGGCGCCAGGCGGGGATGCGCTCGCCGTCGCGCATGCGCACGAAGTCTGTGCGATCCGGGATGCGACCGTAGGGAAGCGCCGCCACGTGCGCGGCGCTCGGCGCGAGCACGACCACCCGCCGCAAACCGCGCGTGCGGCGCCAGCGCAGCGGCTTGTCGAACCAGCCCGGCACGAGCTGCGGGTAGAAGTGCGGATAGAGCGCGATGCCGTCGGGCGGCTCGATCTCGGGCCCGAAGTGGTAGTCGGCCACACCGCCGTCGCGATACATGCCAGGCGGCGCGCCCGCGGGGTTCGGCACGCCGGCCATCACGCGCGGGATCGCGGCGCTGGCGGCCAGCGCTTGGCGTGCGTTCTCGGCCGTCAGCGGGACGTGCCGCGTCGGCAGGCAGCGCCATGGTGCAAACGGGCCGGGATCTCCCTGCGCGTCGAACACCACGCGCTCGACGCAGGCGCCGAGCGCGCGCCGGTGCAAGGCATTGGCGAGCGCGGCCAGGCCGAGGCCGAGCAGCTGCGCCGGTCCTTCGAGCCCGCCGAGGTGGCGAAAGCGCGTGGTGACGATGTGCAGCCGGAGCGCGGGATGTTCGACCAGCGGCGCCACGCCCTCGTCACCCAGCACGGCATCGAGAATGCGTTCGCCTTCGCGCGAGACTTCGCGCGCGCTCGGGGAAGGGCGATAGCGCTGCTCCACGTACGCGTCGGCGAAGCGCGCGAGCGCGTCGAGCGGCGCACGCGTGCACAGGCTGGCGAAGCGCCAGCTGCCGATCGAGGAAGCGACCGCGTGGATCGGCCCTCGCGCGCCCGCCAGCAGCCAGGGAAAGAGCGCGCGATCCAAGCCGTGCAGCACGAGCCATTTGGGACCGCCGGAGGCGCCGATCAGCGCACGCACACGCGCGGGATCGAGCCCGCGCTCGCGCAGCTCGACGAGCGCGTCGGGACCAGCGAGGATGTCGAGCGGCGCGTCCGGCAACGAGCCCCCGTTTACGCCAGCCGGCGCGGCGCGTCCAGCGCGCGCCCGTGTTCGGCGCGCCGGCGCAATGGCCAGCTCGGATGGGCGGGCCGTTCGCGTTCGAAGGCGCGCGCCACGCGCAGGAGCAGATCCTCACGATGATGCGGCGCGACGAGCTGGAGTCCGACCGGCAGCCCGGCGCGCGAGAGCCCGGCGCGCACCGTCGCGGCCGGATGCCAGGACAAGTTGAAGGGGATGGTGAAGGCGGCGACGCCGGCCGGCACTTGCGCGCGCCCTTCGGTCTCGCTCGGGTACGGCCCTTTCGCCAGCGGTGGGTCGTAAGGCACGGTGGGCGTGACGAGCAGGTCGTGCTCGGCGAACACGCGCGCGCACCACGCGACCAGCCGCGCGCGCTCGCTCGTCAGCCGCGCCCAAAAGCTCTGGCTGATCTGCTTGGTCATGTCCCAGCTCTCCACCTGCGCGCGGCCGAAGCGGGCATCGTGTTCGGGCCGCAGGTGCGCGACGCGGGCGCCCGTCTCGAACGCGCCGAGCATGCCCCATTCGACGTTGAGCGGCGGCGGTCCTCCGGGCACCGGCGCGATCGCATGCCCTAACTTCTCGAGCACGCGTACGCCGTCCTCGACGACGGCCGCGACGTCCGACTGCACGACAGCGTGGCCGAGGTCGGGTGAATAGGCGATGCGCAGCTTGGTCGGGAGCGGCTCGTCCAGCTCTTCGAGATACGGGCGTTCGGGTCGGGGCAAGCTCGTCGGGTCGGTCGCGTCATAACCGGCGACCACGTCCAGAAAGAGCGCGGCATCCGCGACCGTCTTGGTCAGCGGACCGTAGGTGACCGTGGCGCCGTGCTCCCAATGCGTGAGCGGCCCGCGCGGCACGCGCCCGAAGCTCGGCTTCAGCCCGAAAGCGCCCACGAAGCTCGCGGGAATGCGGATCGAACCGCCGCCGTCGCTCGCCGTGACGAGCGGCAAGAGCTCGCCTGCAAGTGCCGCGGCCGAGCCGCCGCTCGAGCCGCCCGGGGTGCGCGTGGCATCCCAGGGCGAGCGAGTCGCTCCGAACAGCAGGTTCTTCGTGATCGCGCCGGCGCCGAACTCGGGCGTGTTGGTCTTGCCGAGCACGATCGCGCCCGCCGCTTTGAGGCGCGCCACCTGCGTGGAGTCGACCTCCGCCATCGTGTCGCGGTAGGGCGCGGATCCGTGCGTGGTCGGCAAGCCCGCCGCGTCTTCGAGGTCTTTTACCCCAAACGGGACGCCCTCGAGCGGTCCGCCGCGACCGGCCATGATGCGCGCCTCCGCGGTCTCGGCGTCGCGCCGGAGCGCATCGCGGTCGCGCTGCGCGACCACCGCGTTGAGCTGGGGATTCTCGCGATCGAGCGCGGCGAAGACCTGCTCGAGCAATTCGCGCGGCGAGGCCTGCTTGGCGCGCAGGGCGGCCGCGAGCTCGATCAAGGTCAGAGACAAGAGTTCGCTCATGTCCCGGACCTTACATGGGCCCCTACACGCGAGCCACGACGGAGCGCCGAGCGGTCCCAAGCCGTGACCCAGTCGCTCGTACAAACAGGCGCGCCGAGGTGCCGCGCGGACAAGGCGCCGGCAGCGAGCGCGTTGACGTCGGTCGACGAGCCAGCCTAACGTGCGCCTCGAGCAGAGCAGCCGGCGCGGCCCCGGGCCGCGGCCAGCCCAGCCAGCCCGACCGCGGTTTTCAGCGGGCCGTGCTAGCCCTGGGGCGCGCGCCGGAGGAGTTGGAAGTCATGGAACATTATAAGATCTTGATCGGCGGGGAGCTGGTCGACGCGGGCGACGGCAAGCGCCGTGAGAGCATCGACCCCGGCAACGGCGAGGTGGTGGCCACTTGCGCGCAGGCGGGCGTACGCGAAGCCGAGCAGGCCGTCGACGCCGCCTCGCGCGCGTTCGAAGCCGGCCATTGGCGCGACATGGATCC
>CAZYWR010000865.1:0-3538 GCA_964651185.1 uncultured Polyangiales bacterium | reverse complement strand
AGCGCGATGCCGGCGATCAGGCCGGCGATGCCGCGGCGGATCGCGGGCGGCTTTTGGGAGCGCACGAGCTTGGTGCCGCGGGCTGTCCAAACGACGAAGAGCGCGAGGATGCCCACGCGCAGCGGTGCCTCCAAGACGTGAGGAGTCGCGAGCAGCGCGGGCGCCCAGAGGCCGACCAAGGGGCCCCAGCGCACGAGCGCGGTCGTGTTCTCGCGCGCGGCGGCGTACGTGAGGCCGAGCACATACGCGAACAACACGACCGCGCCGATCGCGACCTGCGGCACGTCGAGCGCGTCCACGGACAGGGCCGCGGTCCAGTACACGCCGACTCGGCACAGGGCCATCAGCGCCGGCGCGGCGCGCGTGCGCTTGTGCACCAGATCGTAGAGCGCGATCACGAACGCGGTCAGGAGCGCCGCGACGCCGGAGCGCCACGAGACGGCGAGCGCGAGCCCGACGCCGCTCGCCAGGAGTGCGATCGCCCAGCCCAGCACCTCCACGCGAGTCGCCTGACCGGCGGGGATCGGGCGTTCGGGGCGTTCGCGCGCGTCGATCGCCGCATCGCAGGCGTCGTTGAGGAACATGCCGCCGACGTAGAGGAGCGAGACGGCCGCGCACAGACTGAGCGCCGTGCCTACCGAGGTCGCGCCCCAACCGGCCAGCGTGAGGCCCGCCAAGACGTCGCTCGAGACCGTGGGCAGGTTGGAGACGCGGCCGAGGCGCAGCGCGGTCGCGAGCTTCATCGCGCGCCTCGCGAGGCCTGCCGCAGCACCTCTTCGACCCAGCCGAGCTCGCCCGCGATCATATCCTCGAGCGGCTGACGGTGGCGCTCGGGCAGCACGGACCACGTATAGGTTTCGACCTCGAAGTGATCGCACAACTGGCGCGCGATCACCTCCTCGATCGCTTCGCGCAGGAACTCCTGAGTGTTCGTAAACGGCGGGAGCGCGCGCGCGAACACCGGCACGTGAAAGTGCACACGCCAGCATTCGAGCCGATGGCGGTGCGCGGCGAACGCGGCGAAGGCCTCATCGAGATCGAGAAAGCGCGCGAGCTCGCGTGTACCGTCTGCCGCGCGACAGCGCGCCACGACCTGATGCAGGTAAACCGGATCGGCGAACGCGGCGAGCGCCTCGAGCTGCGCGAGCGACACCGGCTCCACGTGCAGGCCGGTGGTCGCCTGCACCTTGGCGAGCCGTACGCCTTCCGCTTCGATGGTGCGCACGGTCGCGCGCGGCGCTTCGAACTCGACGGCCGCGTGGCATGTATCGAAGCACAAGCCGAGGTGACGCCGCAGGACCTGCTCCGCGCGGCTGGGTGAGAGGCCGGTGCGGGCCCCCAGCTGCGTCAATCCCGAGGACGAGAACAGCTCGTCGTTCAGGAAGCGCAGCGCCTCATCGCTGGTCTCGAGCGCACAGCCTGGCTCCGGCTCGAGCGCGAGCGCGATCTCTGGTCCGCCCTCCTCTTGCACACGAAACAGCACCGCCGCGCACTCGATCAAGTGGGCGACGGCTTGCGCGCGCGCCGCCGGCGTCGCGAAGTCCGTACGGAACCCGATCGGCACGGTGCTGATTGAACCGACCGCCCCTTCAGACAGGAGGGCGCGCAAGACGTCGATGAGCTGCAGCGTGTAGCGCACGCGCTCCGGCTCTCGCCAATCGGGACGATAGACGTCGCGCTTGACGGGCGTGCCGTGGAACGCGCCGTAAGGAAAGCCGTTGAGCGTGAACACGTACATGCCGAGCTGTGCGAGCTCCGCGCGCAACCGCGCGAGCGCGTCCGGCGTCGCGAGCAGCTCGTCGGCCGCGCGCGCGGAGAGCCGCAGGCCGAGCCCGAACGGGGCGTCGGGTGCCACCCGCGCCTTCACCGCGGCAGCGTGCACGCGGATGTTCTCGAGCGCCTCGGGCCAGCTCTCTCCGGGGTGGATGTTGCTGCAATAGGTCAGGTGCACGGGGCCGTTCGCTTCGATGCGCATCGCTCATCCTGGGTTTGGAAACACCGCGCGGATGGCCGCGCTCATGCGCGCGCGATCGATCTCGCGCACCTCGACGCCGCGCCCGAGCTCGCCGAGCAGCGTGATGGTGAGCTCGCCCCCCAAGTGTTCGCGGAACTCTTCGAGCCCGGCCAGCACGGCGAGCTCGCCTTTTGAATCGACGCGCTCGAGCGCGGGATAATAGCGCGGCAGCCCGAAGGCCGAGATCGCGGCCTCCACGCGCTCCGCGACGGCGGGCGCGATCATGCCCGAGAGCGCGGCGTAGCGCGTGTCGATCGCCATCCCGATCGCGACGGCCTCGCCGTGGCGCAGCGCGTGCTCGCTCAGGATCTCGAGCTTGTGCGCCGCCCAATGGCCGAAGTCGAGCGGCCGCGCGCTGCCGGTCTCGAAAGGATCGCCCGCGCTCCGAATGTGCTCGAGGTGGAGCGCGGCGCAGCGCCGGATGAGCGTGGCGGTCGCGGCGAGATCGCGCTCGCGCAGCGCCGGCGCGTGCCGCTCGAGCCACTCGAAGAACGAGCGATCGCGGATCAACGCCACCTTCAGCGCCTCGGCCATGCCCGCGAGGTGATCCCGCACGGACAAAGTCGTCAGGAAATCGAGGTCGTTCACGACCGCGAACGGCGGCGCGAAGGTTCCGAGCGCGTTCTTCACGCCGTACGCGTTCACGCCGTTTTTGACGCCGACACCCGCGTCATCCTGCCCCAGGACAGTGCTCGGCGCGCGCACCAGGCGTAGCCCGCGGTGAAACAAGGCCGCCGCGTAGCCCACCGCGTCGAGCACCGCGCCGCCGCCGAGCGCGAGCACGTAGCCATGGCGATCGAAGCCGAGCCGGAACAGCTGCTCGTGCACGTGCCCGATCAGCGCCGGATCGCTCTTGGCACGCTCGCCGCCGGGGACGATCAAGGGTGGCGCCGCGAGCTCGAGCGGAGCGTGCGCACGAAAGTAACCAGCGATACGCGCTTCGAGCTCGGGCGTAGCTGCGCGCAGGCCCTCGTCGATCACGAGAAGCACACGCGCCCGGCGCGCACCCGACGCGAGCAGGCCGACGAGCACGTCGTTTTCGGGCTGGAACATGCCGCGCGTGAACACGACGGGGTAGGTGAAGCGCACGCTTACTACCTGTTCGATCGCGCCATCGCACGCTGCGTCTTCACTCCACCGGCTCGCCATTGGCTCGAATGTATCAGCTTCCGCCGCGCCCGACTCGTGATGTCGCTCCAACCGCGGGCCAGCGCTCCGACCGCCTTCGGACCAAACCTCGGAACCGACGCGGCCGCGTGCTCGTCCGCAGCGCGGTGGACGCGCCCTGACAGATGGCGTCCAGACGGGAGTTCCCGATTCGGGAACTTCCATCTAGCTCATCCAGCTCCGCCGGCGCCTACCGCCTACGCGTCAGCTCTGCGATCTGCTCGGCGAGGCGCGTCGGACTAACCTTACCGGTCGCGCAGGCGCGGCACAGACAGGCCTGCCCGCGCGCCTCTTCGGGGACGCGCGCGAGCGCCTCCGGCGAAACCACCACCGCGTAGCACCAGCATTTCATGCTGC
>CAZYWR010000864.1:0-2460 GCA_964651185.1 uncultured Polyangiales bacterium | reverse complement strand
AGGTAGCGTGTCAGGCCGTGAGCTGCACGCACTCGCGCGGCGCGACCAGCGCCGCAGGCGCCAAAAACGCGCGGTACGACCCCGGCTCGAAGCGGTGGTCGCGGTAGACGTCGTACAGCCCGTCCGCCCAGACCAGCCCCGCCGCGCGCCCGGAGGCGACGCGCCAGGCGATCGGCTGCTCGGAAAGCACGCTGCGCACCTCCGAGTCTTCGAGCCCCGTCAGCGAGCGCCAGATGGCGGCGTCGTGCGCGGTGCGGAAGACGTGCTCGGAGCGAGCGTGGTCGCCGCACGGTTCACGCCACACCACGTAGCCGCGATAGAACATGCCGCGCGGCGGGTTTTCGCAGCGCTCGCAGACGGCCGAGGTGAACAACAAGAGCATCGGTTCACGGCAGCGCGGACAGCGCATCACTACCTCCTGACGGTGTCCGTCGAATGCGCACCATCCTTGTGGAGGAACGGCCGGACCGCAAGTGTTCTGGCTCGCAAGCCTGCTTGCCCAGGGCGGGCTAGCCCACATATCGCACCCGAACCCTACGGCGACCGGCGCGGCGGGTCACGGGAAGCGCTGGGCGGGGCTACCGCGAACGTACAAGAAGTCGAACTGGCCTTGGAGGAGCGCCCAGCGCCCGCTGGTGCGCGGGTCTTCGAAACGCACGTCCGTGAACGCGGCCTGGATGTGCACGTCGTGCTTGCTCACCTCGGGCGCGTAGATGGCGAGGAAGCGGATGGTCCCGCTCACGGCCTCGAGCACCACCGGTGTCTTGTCGCGATCGGGCGGACAGCTCTCGTTGAGGTACAGGGTCATGTCGATACGGCCCGCGCCGTCGCCCGGCACCTGAATGTCTTGGCCGAGCAGATTCCGCTTTACGTAGGCCGCATCTTCGACGAGCACGGCCAGGCCGTCGCTGCGCACCTCGAGATCGCTGCCGCGCTGCACGCTGATGCGCAGCACCTGCTCTGCGCTCTGCGCGAAGAACGCCGTCGCCCCGAGCTGGTAGGCACCGTTCAGATGACAGGAGTCGATGCCCGCGTCGCCCCACACCTCGCCGGTGCCATGCCCCACCGAGCAGCCTGCGAGCTGCGCGAACACGAACAGCGCGAGGCCGACCCGAGCGGGCCGCAAGAAGCTGCTCCAGCGCAGACGACCGAGGGCGCGCACGTCACGCGATGATGCCACCGCCAACCACTTCTTCGCCACGGTACACGACCGCGGCCTGACCCGGCGTGATCGCGCGCTGCGGCGCGTGGAACTCGACCGCGAACGCGTGCGCACCCGGGCGAACGCGCGCGCGCGCCGGCGCGTGGCGATAGCGCACGCGCACCTCGGCTTCGAAAGGCTCGCTGGGCGCGCCGCGCAGCCAAGCCGCCGAGCTGGCTTCGAAGCGCGTCGTGAGCAGCTCCTCCGGCCCGCCGATCAACACCGCGTTTTCTTGCGCCAGCACGCGCAGCACGTAGCGCGCGGGCCCGCCTCCGAGCCCCAGGCCGCGCCGCTGGCCCACGGTGTAGCGGTAGATGCCGCGATGCTCGCCGACGACTTGCCCGGCGCTGTCGCGGATGGGGCCGGAGGCGCCGAGCCCGCGCTCGCGCTCCACGAAGCCGCCGATGTCGCCGTCCGGCACGAAGCAGAGCTCCTGGGAGTCGGGCTTGGCGGCGTTCGGGATGCCGAGCCGTACCCCTTCGGCGCGGGTCTCGGCTTTGCTCAGCTCGCCGAGCGGAAAACAGAGCCGCGCCAGCACCTCTTGCGGCAGACCGTACAAGAAGTAGCTCTGGTCTTTGTCGTGATCGCGTCCGCGCAGTAGACGCATGGAGCCGTCCGCAGCGCGCGCGAGGCGGGCGTAATGGCCGGTGGCCACCTGCTCGCACCCGAAGCGCTCGGCCAACTCGACCAGCCGGCCGAGCTTGACGTGGCGATTGCAGGCGACACAGGGCGCGGGCGTCACGCCGGCCGTGTAGCTGTCGAGAAAGGGCTCGACCACATGGCTGCGAAAGGCGGCGCGCTCGTCGATCACGTAGTGCGGAAAGCCGAGCACGTCCGCGGTGAGGCGCGCGTCTTCACGATCCTCCGGCGCGCAGCAGCGACCCACCTGCTGGGCGCCGCTCGCGTCCCAGAGGTGAAAGGTCACGCCCACCAGCTCGTGCCCCTGCTCACGCAACAAGCCGGCGGCCACCGAGGAGTCGACGCCGCCGCTCAGGGCGATCAACGCGCGCATCGCCTGCTCATGAAAGCTCGCTCGCGGGCCGTCAAGGCCCTGGCCCGCGCCCGAGCACGCGGCGCAAGACGGCGATCGCTCGCTCGATCTCCGCGTCGCCGGTTTCGGGCCCGAGGCTCAGGCGCAGCGCCGACTCCGCGCGCCACGCCTCGGCCGGATACATGGCGCGCAACACCGGCGAGGGCGCACCCACCCCAGACGAACAAGCCGCACCGGCCGAGGCGCACAGACCCTCGATGTCGAGCGC
>CAZYWR010000863.1:0-7847 GCA_964651185.1 uncultured Polyangiales bacterium | reverse complement strand
CCAGCAGCCGCTGTTCTTCGAGAACGTTCAGTGCACGCGCTGCGGACACGCCCTCGGCTATTTGCCCGAGCACCAAACCTTGGGCGCGCTCGAGCCCGCCGAGCCCGCCGCGGGGCCGATCACGGCTTCGACCGTGTTCGTCGCGCTGACGCCTGGCGCGCAGCGCGCGCGCTACCGTCGTTGCCAGAACGGAGTCGATCACGGGGTCTGCAACTGGCTCGTCCCGGAGCGCGAAAAGCACACGCTGTGCGTGTCCTGTCGCCTGAACCAGGCCGTACCTGCGGCGGACGTGCCGGAAGCGCTGGCCGCTTGGCGTAAGCTCGAGATCGCGAAGCGCCGCCTTCTTTACACGCTGTACGAGCTCGAGCTTCCCGTGGAGTCTCGCGAGCAGCGCGAGCGAGGGCTCGCGTTCGCCTTCAAAGGCGAGAGCGAAGACGGCAAAGAGAAGGTCTTCACCGGCCACGCGGACGGACTCATCACCATCAACATCCGAGAAGCCGACGACCCCTTCCGCGAGCAGGTGCGCCAGAACATGGGCGAGGCCTACCGCACTCTGCTCGGCCACTTTCGCCACGAAGTCGGCCATTACTACTGGGATCGCTTGATCCGCGATTCGGCCTGGCTCGCGCCGTTTCGCGCGCTTTTTGACGACGAGCGCGCCGACTACGCGCAGGCCTTGCAGCGCCACTATGCGCAGGGCGCGCCGCCCGACTGGGGCCTGAGCTTCGTGAGCGCGTATGCGACCATGCATCCGTGGGAAGACTGGGCCGAGACCTGGGCCCACTACCTGCACATGGTCGACACGCTCGGCACGGCGCGCGCCTACGGGCTCGTGATCAAGCCGAAGCCGAAGGGCGCCGCCGCGGAGCTCACGGTCGCCGCGCCGGCTCTCGACTTCGAGGACTTCGACGATCTGATCGCGGGTTGGGTGCCGCTCACGGTCACGCTCAACAGCCTGAACCGCAGCATGGGGCTGGTCGATCCATACCCGTTCGTGCTGAGCGAGCGCGCGATCACGAAGCTGCGCTTCGTCCACGACGTGATCGAGCACTGGAACGCCAAGCCGCGCGCCGTCGAAAAGGCGCTCGCGCGCTGGCCGGGAGCCGACCTCGACGCGCCTCCGCCCGCGGCTCCCGCGTCCGCGAATGCCGCGGCTACAGCGCCCGCGGACCCGAGGGCAAGCGCCGCGCCGGCGGACCCGGGGATAGCGGGCTCGTAGGCGAACGCACAACGCTCCGCGTTGGGGACCTATGGGCTGCGCCCAACAGGCCCTCGAAACGCGGCGCAAGCTGCCGCGAAGTCATTGAGGGTTCCGCGCGATTCGCGCTGGTACGGCGGTTGCTCGGCCTTCGCTGGCTGCGGCCGCTTGGGCCCAGCGACGGTGCGGATGCCTCATGCAGAGATGCTTTGCCAGCACGGGACGGAACGCGTGGCGGCATGGCGCCGTGGTCGCGCTCGCGCTCGTGTGCGACGCGTGCACGTTCGTGGGGGCGGGCATCTCGCCGTTCGCCGACGCTGCGGTCTCTGCCGGCGAGGGTGGCGTCGAAGATGCCGGCGCGGTCGTCGACGCGTCGCCGGCGGACACGAGAACCGCGCGCGACGATGACGCGCCGACCGCCGAACCGCCCGCGCAACCAGCCCTAGTGGGCGGCTTCGTCAGCATCGACGTGCGCGTGCAGAAGGCACTCGCGGACGTGCGCGCGTTGCCCAACCCGGCTGACCGCAAGTCCATCCGCTACATCGATCTGAGCGCGCTCGCGAACGCCGGCAAGAGCGACGCGGAGCTCGAGGTGTATCGCGAAGCGGTGTCCTTCCTGATCAACAGCCTGTCGCGAGCGCGCGTGGTGACCGCGCCGCGCGCGCTCGACGAGGGCGCTCTGCTCCTGCGCGTCGACCTGCGCGACTACCTCTGGCAGGCCGAGGCCTGGCGCGCGCTCGAGCAGAGCTATCCTTATGCTGCCGTATACCATCAAGACTCGCGCCTGTTTCCGGTCGACGAGGCCAGCTCGCAGCAGCTGCGCGATGAGACCGGCACGCAGATCCCGATTCTGCAGGCCGACTGGTTCATCGCGCACGCGATCCGTCCGCCACTTTACTATCAGCTACTCAGCCTGCCCGCGAGCTTGGCGGAGTTCGCGACCCAGCTGGGCGTCGACTTCGACGGCGACGTGGCCGCGCAGAAGGTGCTGCGCGCGGGCTTCAAGACGTCCGTGCCCGCACCGAACAATCGCATGATCGAGCGGCACGCGCGCAACGGAAACCAGGGCGCCCTGTGGCGCAGCTACGACTTCCTCGACAACCTCGACAAGCGCAACATCTTCGCGCACCCGCTCGACTTTCAAGCGGACGGCAGCGAGCTGTCGTTCGCGCTCGACAACGGCCTCGAGGCCTACTTCATCGCCGATGCGACGGGCGAGCGCCTCGAGAAGGTGCCGAACGATCTCTTGCGCGACCCGTCCGCGCGCGACGGCGCCGCGGAGGCGGGGCTATCCTGCATGAGCTGTCATCAAGTGGATGGCGTGCTCGCGCACTACGACGAGGTGCGCGATCTGGTGCGCACCACGAGCAGCGCCGCCGTATACGAGAGCGTGGCGGCGCTCTACGGCGACCCCACCGCGCTCTCGGCCGCGTTCGACAGCGATCAGAGCGCGTACCGCGCGGCCCGCGATCAGCTCGGCCTCGCGCACCTCGACGAGTCGACCCTGCACGCGCTCGACGATGCCCATTTCGGTGTGCTCGATCTGACCAGCGCGGCGTCGGTGCTCGGCATCGAAGCTACCGCGCTCAAGCGCGCGCTGGACGCCGCGCCGCAGACGTTTCCGGTGGAGGTGGCGGCGCTGCGCGCGGACGGCGGCGGCATCCAGCGCGACGCCTTCGACGCGCTGGTGGGCGACGTGTTCAGCGCGCTCGGCCTGGGCACACAGCTGCGGGTGGCTGCGTCGAGCCCCTGAAGCAGTCGCGCGCAGGGCGGTGCGCTGCGCGTGCGTGGATGGCGAATGCGCGATCGGCTATACCGATGCGAGGCGCAGAAAGCGCACGAAAGGCTCGCCGATATGACGAAAGACAGCAATCGTGCCGGGCTCCAGCCCCGTCAGCTAGAGACGCTGAAGAAGAAGCTGCTCGAGGCGCGCGCGCAGCTGGCTTCGCGCCGCTCCGAGCAGCTCGAGGCGCGCGGAGAGTTGCTCTCCGAGGTCGAGGACGAAGCTGACGCCGCCGTGCGCGCGCGCGACGAGGACGCGCTCGCGCTCTTGAGCGAGTCCGAGCACGCGCGTTTGGCCGAGATCGATCGCGCGCTCGCCAAGTTCGCAACCGGCGAGTACGGGCTCGACGAGGAGACGGGCGAGCCTATCGAATATGCCCGTTTGTCGGTGCTGCCCTGGGCGCGGCTCGCGGCCCGTACCCAAGAAGAGCACGAGCGCCGCGGCTGACCGAACACACCCGGCTGCCAGCGCGAACCTCGAGCGACGGCAGCTCGTGCCGCATTTGCGGGATGGCCGACGAGTCCACGTCAGACATGGCAGCGGCGCGCGTGGCGCACCCTACGACTGCGTCGTTCCTGCAGGTAAGTTTGCGCGGTTCACGGTACTCTTGCGGCAAGGAGTAGCCCCGTTGTCGCAGTCCTCCGAGAGCCGCGGCGCCGAGGCTGTGGCGACTTGCAACTTGGATGGCCGCTTCCAGATCGAAGAGGTATTGGGGCGCGGGGGCATGGGCGCCGTCTACCGGGCGTACGCCCCAGCGCTGGGTCGTAAGGTCGCGCTCAAACGCCTCTCGAACGGCGCCGATCTGAGCCACGTGTCGCTCTTCGAACGTGAATACCATACCCTCGTCAGCCTCAGACATCCGAACGTGGTCGAGGCGTTCGACTACGGCACCGACGCAGAGGGCCCGTGGTACTCGATGGAGTTGCTCGAGGGCGGCGATCTCTCGAGGAGCGCGCCGCTGCCCTGGCGAGACGTCTGTAAGATCCTGCGCGAGGTCTCGTCCGCGCTCGCGCTGATCCACGGGCGCCGTCTGCTTCACCGCGACATCAGCGCGCGCAACGTCTGGCGCACGCCGGACGGACGCGTGAAGTTGATCGACTTCGGCGCGCTGTGCGCCTTCGGGAAGGTGACGCACATCACCGGCACCCCGCCCTACATCGCCCCTGAAGCGTTGCACGACGAGGCGCTCGACCAACGCACCGATCTCTACGCGCTCGGCGTCCTGGGCTATTACCTGCTCACCGGCCTCTATCCGTTCCCCGCGCGCGAGCTCAGCGATCTACGCGAGTGCTGGCGCAATACGCCCAAAGTTCCTTCCGAGCGCGTGGCCGAGCTCTGCCGCAGCGATCTGACGCCGCCGCCTGCAGAGCTCGATGCGCTGATCGAGGCGCTGCTGCAGCAGGACCCCTTGGCGCGTCCCGGCAGCGCCGCCGAGCTGATCGAGCGGCTCGATGTGATCGCGCCGCCGAGCGGCGCAAAGGACGAAGCAGTCAGCGCCGGCGCGCTCGGGAAGACTGCCTTTGTCGGGCGCGCTCAAGCCACTGATCTGCTGCGGCGCGCGTTCGAGCTGGCAGACGGCGGCATCGGCTCCGCGGCGATGATCGAAGCCGAGCGGGGCCTCGGGCGCACGCGCTTACTCACGGAGTTCGCGCTTTCAGTGCGCTTCGCGGGTGCCGTCGCGCTGCAGGTCGACCCTGCGCCTTACCGTGGCGAGCTGTACGGCGTCGCGCAGGCGTTCGCGCTGAAGCTGCTCGAGCTGTTGCCCGAGCTCTCGCGACGCATGGCCGCTCCACACGCCGCCGTGCTCGGCCACGTGTCGCCGGCGCTGCGCGTCCGGCTAGGATTGTCGGCGGCCGCGCTCGTCGATCTCCCCGACACGCCGGGCGAAGCGCGCATGCGCATCCAAGCGGCGCTCGCAGAATGGTTCTTCGACGTCGCGCGAGACCGGCCCTTGGTCCTGTTGGCCGACGACCTGCATTGGTATGACGAGGCGTCGGCCGCGTGGCTCGCCACGCTCGCGCGCAGCGCGAACCAAACGAAGCTGCTCGTCGTGGGGAGCTTGCCCGTCGACGCGATCGAGCACCTCGAGCACGCCGTACAGAGTTTGCGTCAGGCGGCCACGCCGGTGGCCCTGCCTCCGCTCGATAACAAAGAGATGCTCGAGCTCGTCCGCTCGCTGTTCGGCGAAGCGCCGCGGCTCGGGCGATTGGCGGAGACGTTGCATCGGGTGAGCGGCGGCAGACCGGCGTACGCGCTCGAGTTGTTGGAGCACCTGGCGCACCGCGGGACCATCGCCTATTCGGACGGCGCTTGGGTCTTGCCGCACAACCTCGCGGCCGCGGAGCTCCCCACGCGCGACGCAGCGCTCGCCGCGCGCCTGTCGCGCTTGAACCCGGAAGCGCGCGCGCTCGCGCAGCCGCTCAGCGTCGTCGAGGGCCGCATTCGCGCGGGCGCGGTGATGGCGCTGTCTCCGCTCGATCCGCTCGCCACCTCTCGCGCGCTCGAGCAGCTCGTCAGCGAGGGCGTGCTCACCATGGCCGACGGCGACTACGCCTTGGCCAGCGAAGACGTACAGAAGCTCCTCGAGAGCGAGCTCGACGAGCGCCGGCGCGCCGCGACCCACCGCACGCTCGGAGAGCTCATGTTGCGCGCAGGCGTGCGTACGGCGAGCGAGCGGCTGCGCGCGGGCGTCCACTTCATGCGCGCTGGAGACATGGAGCGCGGATGCGCGCTCGTCTGCGGGGCCTGCGCGGATCTCTCGATCACCAGGGTCATCGAGCAGTCCGTCTCCGTCGAAAGCATGGAGCTCGCGCTGCGTCTGATGCGCCAGTACGAGCGCTCGATCCACGAGCAGAGGCCCGTGCTCGGGGCGCTCACCGCCGCCGGCTTCTACGTCGATCGCAGACTGGCGCTGCGCTACGGCCCGGACGCCGTCGAAGCGTTCGCGCGCGCGATCAACCTGCCGCTCGCGCGCCGGCTCCGGCCCTTCCTCGGGCGCACGTTCTCGTTGTTGTTGGCGCTCGCCCTGGCGGCGCTCGCGATCGGCCTGCGCGGTCGCAAAAAGAACGGCGGTCTCGATTTCCAGAACACGATCGTCTTGATGTTCAGCAGCGTCGCCGCGCTGACGGGCGTCGCGGCCATCTGCATCGATCCCAAGGCGGCCGCGGCGTACGCGAGCGTGATCGAGCCGCTCTCGGCGTTGGGGAAGAACCACGCGGCTGGGCTGGTCCACGAGTTTTGCGTGGCGCTCGCGTCGACGGTGAGCGACCGCATCGGCGAGGCCTACGCGCGCTGGGAGGCCTTGACCGCGCGCTTGCGGAGCGACGAGCCCATCCGTGAGCTGCCCGACTCACTGCGCGTCTTCTACATGGCCGGAGGGCTGTACGCGTTGGGCGTGATGGCGAGCTGGCGCGACGACCGGCGCGCGCTGACCATCGCAGACGAGCTCGATGCGCTCAAGCTCAAGCTGTACGAGATGAACGCGGACCAAGTCCGCATGATGTACTACGGCAACCAGGGCGACCGTGCGCGCTTCGAGCACTACCGCGAACGTGTGGAGATGCACGCGATTCAGCGCGGGACCGCTTGGCAGGCGGAGACTTGGGCGGCGGCGGCACAGCTTACGGTCTATCTGCGCACCTTCGATGGTACGCGCATGAAGCACTGCGTCGATCAACTCGAGCGCATCGGCGCCGAGGTGCCGTCCATGGCGCACTTCATCGATCGCGGGCGCGGCTTCTACTTGCTGCTGCGCGATCGGCCGAAGGAAGCGGCGCCGCTGCTCGAGCCGGCGCTCGCGGCGGAGCCGATGGAGCAGGTGTCCTGGGCGGGTTGGTCCGGCACGTTGGCCTGGGCCTACAACGCGAGCGGCGAGCATGAACGGGCGCGCGCGCTGTGCCAGAAGGTCTTGAGTCATCTTTCGCCTGAGGACCGAGCCTTCCCCGCCATGAACCTGATCCCGGAGACGGAGCTCGCGCTGGCGGAAGCCCACCTCGGCCGTTGTGAGCTGGCGAGCCGTCAGATCGACGCGCTGCTCACGGCGCACGCCTCGGGCCAAGGCGCGCTGACGCTCGGCGCGATCCATGCGACCGGGGCGCGCGTCGCCCTGCTCGCGGGCGATGACGCGCTGTTCGAACGCCATCTCGCCGGGATGCGACGTCATTACCTGCCGACCAGGACGGCCTCTTTGATCGAGCATTGCGACCGCATCGAGAAGCTGCGGAGGCGCGCGTCGCAACCGCTGCAGGAAGACGGTCCGCTCAGCGCCGAGCAGCTGCGCGAGCATGTCCATACCGTTCTGTACCGGATCCGCCACGGAGGCAGCGGTAGCGCGCTCGAGCGCGCGCACTGGGCGCTCTCGCAGCTCGCGCGCTACCTGCCCGTGAGTGAAGGCCACGTCTACGTCGCGGGCGAGCAGGGCGCGCAGCGCATCGCCATGTTGAACGATCAGCAGGTGAGCGGCGAGATCGAGAGTCAGGCCGCGAGCGATCAGGCGTTTCAGCGCATCGACGCCTGGGTGCGCCAGCGCATGGTCGCCCGCGCCGGGAGCGAGACGGTCACGGCGCGGTTTCAGGATCTGGCCGCGCTGGCGACGATCAACGAGATCGAGCTGCCCGGCAGGCGCTTTCGTCTGATCTTCCTCGAGCTGCCAGAGGGCACCGAGAACACTCTGGTCGGCGCGCTCTTGGTCCCGCGCGACATCGCGGAACAGATCCCACACTCGGTGCTGGAGGCGGTCGCCAGCCGGCTCAAAACGCTCACGACCGAGCGCCGCCTACTGCGTGACGGACTCGCCGGCTGAGCGCGCGCGCGCAGCCGGCGCTACACAGCGCGAACATGGCAGACGAACTTCCCGTCCGGAACGGT
>CAZYWR010000862.1:0-11622 GCA_964651185.1 uncultured Polyangiales bacterium | reverse complement strand
GCTGGTGGTCGACGACAGCGCGGCCGCGCGCGAGCTCTTGTGCGAGCTGCTTCGGAGCCTCGGCTTTCAGGCGAGCGAGGCCGCATCGGCGGAACAAGCGAAGGCGCTGGTCTCTGAGCGCGCCTTCGACGTGATCTTTCTCGACTATCAGATGCCGGGCAGCGATGGCGCGGAGGTGGCCGTCGCGCTGCGCCACGCGCTGCGGGCGCGCGGATCGGCCGAGCGCACGCGTATCTACGTGCTGACCGCGAACGTGTTCGTGCACGAGCAGCTGCGCGCCGCGCGCAGCTCCGTCGACGGCATCTTGACCAAGCCGCTCTCGCGCGCTGCGTTGATGGACGTGCTGCACGCGGACGCCGAAGCCGCGGGGAACAGCGAACTCGATGCGCGCGTCCTCGAAGACCTGCGCTCGACGCGGACGCGTGACGGCCAGACTCTGCTGCACAAGCTCCTGCCGCGCATCTCGCGTGAGATGGACGAAGCGCTCGCGCGAGCGCGCGAGGCGCTCGCGAACGCGGCCTGGGACGAGCTGCGCCGCGCCGCGCACGCCGCGGCGGGTCACGCGGCGCTCTTGGGCGCGCGCGAGGCGGCCGCTTGGGCGCGCGATCTGGAGCAGACCCTCGAGCGCGCCGGTGCACCGCGCCAGGAAGAAGCGGCGCAGCTCTTGGCGGGCTGCGAGGACGCCTGGCGAAGCGCCCTGGCCCAGCTCACGCCGCAGCCGATGGATCGCCGAGGAGCGTAGCCGTGGCGTCGACCACGCGATCGTCGCGCGACGCCGACCTCGGCACGGCAGCACGGCCTACCCCGCGCAGACGCGCGGGCTGCGCTGGATCTTCGAGGAAGCCGCGAAGATCCGCGGCAAAACTCGGCGCTGACTCCAGGTGCGGGAAGTGGCCGCACTCGTACGCGTGCAGCGTCAGCCCCGCGAGCCGCGCTTGGGCGCGGTATGCGTGCGCGACAGGAATGACCGAATCGCGCGTGCCCCAAAATAGCGCGATGGGCGGCAGCGCCTCGACCCCGCACACATGATCCCAAGTCTGCACGTGCTGCCCGCGTATGCCGATGCAAGAGACGACTGTACGATGAAACGCGAGCCCCGCGCGTGGCGCGCTGTTGAGCCACGTCAAACGCTCGATTTCATCGCGCTCGGGAGAGGCGAAGAAGCGCTGCGCCACGCGCATCAAGAGCCCCGTACTTAGGCCGAACAGCGGCGACGCCAAGAACGGGGCCAACCATGGAAGCGCCGCGAGCCGCAACGCGGGCATCACCTCTGTTCCCAGGCCGCCCGGAGCGACCAGGGCGAGGCGATCGACGCGGCGGCGGTGATGGAGCAGCATCCACTGCGCGACCCCGCCGCCGAAGGAGTGCCCGCAGAAGTGCGCGCGCTCGAGACCAATGGCATCCATCCATGCGGCGAGCGTGTCCGCATACCAGCTGAGTGTGTACGACGCGTCGGGGCGTGCGGACAGACCGTGCCCCGGCAGGTCCGGCAGCAGCACGCGATACTTAGGCGCGAGCAGCTTGACCGCTCTGCGCCAGGTGCGATGCGAATCGGCCAAGCCATGCAGCAGAATCAAAGGAGGGCCCGATCCGCGCTCCGTCCAAGCGACCGCGGCGTGCTGGGTAACCGTATGGTGAGCGCGACCGAGCATCATGGACCACTCCTCCTCGAGGACCCATTGCAGCAAACAGACCGCGCTCGATCTCGACGCCGCTTCGCTCATTCCACGCACTTACGCACCCCGGAGCGAGCAGACTCTGCGTCGATGCGCAGACCGTGCGCCAGCGCGTCCGAGCTCCCCACGGGGGCGCTGCTCAGTACAGCGAGCGCAGGACCGCTTCGTAGTGGCGCTCGATGACCTTGCGCTTGAGCTTCAGGCTGGCGGTGATTTCGCCCGCTTCTTGCGAGAACTCTCGGCCCAAGATCGCGAACCTGCGGATCGCCTCGTGCCGCGCGAGCTCGCGGTTGCCCTGGTCGTCCGACGACTGCACGAACGAGCGCACCTCGCCGCTCTCGACGAGCCCCGCCAGGGGGGCCCCTGGGAGCCCCTTCGACTTGGCCCACAGCCGCGTAGCCTCCTCGTCCAACGTCACGAGGGCCGTGACGTAGCTGCGGTTGTCGCCGTATGCGAACACCTGACTGATGAGCGGACAGCTCGCCTTGAGCTTGCCTTCGAGCGCCTGGGGCGCGACGTACTTTCCGTGCGCCGTCTTGATCAGGTCCTTTTTGCGATCGGTGATGAACAGGAAGCCATCTTCATCGATCCTTCCGATGTCGCCCGTCCGCAGCCAGCCATCCTCGGTCAACGCCGCGCGCGTGGCTTCGGGCAAGTTGTGGTAGCGGCGCATGACGCCCCGGCCGCGAATCAAGACTTCGCCGTCCTCCGTGGCGGTCTTGATCTCGGTGCCGGGCATGGCGAGCCCGACCGAACCTAGCCGATAACGATGCGGCGCGTTCCCGCAGCTTATCGCGCTCGACTCGGTGAGTCCGTAGCCCTCCAGCACGAGCACCTTCGCAGCATGGAAGAACTCCACGATCTCGCGCGACAGGGCCGCACCCCCGCAGATGAAGAAGCGCAGCTGGCCGCCGAAGCGCTCGCGCAGCTTACGGAATACGAGCCGGTCGGCGAGCGCGTCGGCGAGCTCCAGCGCCCGCGGCAGGGGCTTGCCCTGATGGCGCAAGGCCGCGGCGCGCCGTCCTACGGCGAACGCCATACGGAAGATCTGATACTTCAGCTTTCCCTCTTCCTGGGCCGCGATCAGCACGCGGTGATAGATCTTCTCGAACATGCGCGGCACGCCGCACACGTACGTCGGGCGCACGACCGATAGATTGTCGGCCAAGCGGCCGACGTCGCCATCGATCGCGCTCGAGAACCCGATGCGCAGCTGAAGGAGCTCGATCGCCTTGCCGAACGCGTGCGCCAACGGGAGCCACAGGTACTGCCGATCGTCTGCACTCACGATCCCGAAGGCCTCGACCGCCTCGGCTACGTACACCCAGGCATCGTGCGTGAGCTCCACGCCCTTCGGCTGCCCGGTCGTTCCAGAGGTGTAGATGAGCGTGGCCAGCCCGTCGCTGCGCACGCTGCGCGCGATGCGCTCGTAGGCTTCCGGTTCGCGCGCATCGAGCGCGCGACCGCGCCTCATCAGCTCGGCGAGCGTGATCACCCAACCGTCATCGCTCCCCTCGCCGCCAAAGCGGATGACATGACGTAGCTGCGGAAGTCGGGTCCGGCACTCGATCAACTTCGCGAGCTGCGCCCCGTCCTCGACAAAAGCGTAGCGACAGTCGGCGTCGGCGAGGATGAACGCGCACTCTTCCACGGTGCTCGCCGGATAAATGGTCGTCGTCGCACCGCCGGCACACAACACGCCGAGATCGGCGAGGATCCACTCGAGCCGGGTCGTCGACAAAATGGCGCAGCGCTGTTCGGGCTCGAGCCCGAGCGCGCGCAGTCCGCTGGCGATCGCGCGCACGCGCTCGCCCACGGCGCTCCAAGTCAACGCCTGCCAGCCTGCTTCCGTCGGGTGTGAGTAAGCTTCGCGCTGAGGCGTCCGCGCGACCCGCTCGAGGAACATCTCGGCGACGGTCTGCTGGCCACGGTCGTGCTCCAGACGTGCGAACGCGACCGCATCTCTGGCCTCCGGAACCTTCCCGTCCGTGGCGTCCGGCGTTGGAGGATGGTGAACCAAACTCATAGATGTAAGAAAAGCACCGCTCGTGCCAAGCGTCCGCGCAACCCTTGCACCCACCAGACGGCGACGTCCGTTCGCTGCTTTACGCGCGTTCGGGCCCGGCGCCCCTGGCTTCGCTCCGGCCTTTCGCGCACAGATCACCGGCGATCGTGCGGCGTGCGCAACATTTGCGCGGCCTGAAACGAATGCGAAAGCACCCGGCTTGCCGCCTTGGTTGCAAACCCGAAGCGACTCGGGCAGCCTCATGGATAGGCTCATTGCAATGTCCAGGCACGTAAGGGGATCGTTCTTTTCCGAGTACGTTCGGATGATCCGGCGCCGGAAAGAAGTGGACTGGAGCCGCGTCCTCAACCCGGACGACCTACAGTACATACAGCAGCAGATCGCGCCCGATGGCTGGTACCCGATGGAGGTCTTCGAGCGCCTCGGCAACGCGATCTTGGCCCATCACGGAGCCACCCTCGACGCCGTGCGCATGTGGGGGCACCTCTCGTTGCGCAGCGCGACGGAGACCTATCCCACGCTGATAGCCCCCGGCGATCCCGTTGACGCGCTGATGCGGCTGAAGGTGCTGCGCGCCACGATGTTCGACTTTCACGCGTTCGACATTCCCATGCTGAGCAACGAACACGCGCACATCTGCGTGAGTTACCAGATGGGGCCGACGGCGGAAGAAGCGGCTTGCTATCAGACCATGGGGTTTTGCGAAGGCGTGGTCGTGCTCGCGGGCGGGACGGACGTGGCCGCGCGCTTCCTGCAGCGCTCGTGGGCGGGTGATGCGAAGACGCTCATCGACCTGCAATGGAAGGAAGACCCAGCGCAGCTCTCCGCCGCGGCGCGCACCGCCCCCGATGTAGCCCAAGAAAATACAAAGGTTTGACAAAGACTGCAGCCAGCGCCAAGGCATGATGGCATCGGCCTCATCAGTGGCACGGCCCGCGGGAAACATATGCGTCCAACCTTGTTTTTCCTTAATCATTTCAAGCTTGATTTGGTGATCTTAAACACCGCGCTGTGGAGCGCGCTGGCGCTCCCTGCATGCGGGAGCGACGAAACGTCGAAGACGCGCGAGCCCTCGACGGGCGACGACAGCAGCAGCGACGACGACAACGAAGGCGACGACGACACGGACAGCACCGGCGACGCGGGCTCCACCAAGAAGGACGCCGGCAACACGGGTACGCCGAAGACCGACGCGGGCAAAGTCGACGCCTCCGCGCCGCTCGACGCAGGAATGGTCGCGACGGGCAAGAGTGACGGCGGTCAGTCCGAGGGCGAGCCCGGAGATGCCGGCAAAGACACTGACACCGGGGCGGCCCCGAGCGGCAAGCCGCCCTTCAACCCCTCCGGCGCGCCTCTGATGGCGCCAGAGAACACCTGGACGTACTTCGAGTTCGCGGACACCAAATGCCGTGACGGTTCGCCGGCTGGCATCAGCGTGAACATGAGCACGAAGTCCAAGAACCTGATGATCTACATGGAAGCCGGCGGCGCCTGCTTCGAGTCGCTCACGTGCCTCGTGAGTCCGCCCTCGGTCGGCTCCCAGACGCCCCTGGGCGACGTCGGTATCTTCGATCGCACGAATAACGACAATCCGGTCAAGGACTGGAGCTACGTCTACGTGCCGTATTGCAGCGGCGACGTGCACTTGGGCAGCAACGACGCATCGATCGTCGACGGCGTCGATGGAACCCAGCATTTCATGGGCCGCGTGAACCTCGAGTCGTTCCTCAACCGCGTAGTGCCCACGTTCGCCGATGCCGAGAAGGTCCTCGTGACCGGCGCGAGCGCGGGCGGCTTCGCCGCGTCCGCGAGCTCGGAGGTCGTGAACTGGGCGTTCGCGGCCAAGCCGAAGATCTACATGCTCGACGACTCGGGCCCCCCGATGTCGCAGGACTATCTGCCCAAGTGCCTGATCGACATCTGGAAGAAGACCTGGAGCCTCGACAAGGGCATCGGCGCCGACTGCGGCTCCGATTGCACGCCGGACGGTGACTTCGAGATGGAAGCCCTCGCGCACATATTGAAGGTGGGGACCAACATGCGCTTCGCCGTGCTGGAGTCCGATGCTGACTCCATCATCCGCGGCTTCTACGGCATCGGCACCGACAACGGCACCAATGACTGCATGGGCACCCTGCTCGTGACCCCGATGGACGCGACGGTGTTCAAGAACGGGCTGCTCGATCTGCGCAAGCGGGTCATGGGTGACGACCGCTTCAGCAGCTATTACCCTGAGAGCGATCAGCACACGTGGATCGTGAGCCAGGACTTCTATAGCGCCCCGGCCGGAGGCGTGCGGATCGTGGACTGGGTCGCCAACATGTTGGACGACAAACCGGGCATGCACGTCGGCCCCTGAGCCGTCCCGATCGCGCGGCTCTCGCGCTACGCATCCCCGCGGCTCGGGAGCTGGCGCATAGCTGAACGTATATCCAGCGACGCGCTCAGCCTTTATGCTCGCGCGCTTTGAGCTCGTCGAGGAGCGCGGTCGTGACCTTCGACAGGCCGCGCGCCTTGGCCTCTTTTTCGGCGCGCCCGCGGATGAACGGCCGAACGAAAAACGGCGCCCTTTCGATGCGCGCAGCGGCTTCTGGCTCCCATTCCATGGCCCGCAGTATGGCGCGGCGCGCCAAGCGTCGGCCAATCGCCTCGTCGAATTGAGCCGGCGAGCAGACCTCGTCATGCGCTTCGCCACCTCCGCGCCAGCTGCGGCACAGCGCCGCAGCACGGGGCGCGCGTGCGCACGCGGCGCGCTGCGCGCCGATGTTAGATTGACGAAATCTCATGACGACGAAACCCGCTGCTCCCGAGGACTTGGATCAAGGCGACCGTCCCACGCTGCGCCCGCGGCGTCCCCTGCGGTTCGTGAGCGCGGCCTCGTTGTTCGACGGCCACGATGCAGCCATCAACATGATCCGGCGCCTGCTGCAGCGGCACGGCGCCGAAGTCGTACACCTCGGGCACAATCGCAGCGTCTCCGAAATCGTGCGCGCGGCCGTCCAGGAAGACGCCGACGGCATCGCGGTCTCGTCGTACCAAGGCGGCCACAACGAGTACTTCCGCTATTTGGTCGATCAGCTGCGCGCAGCGGGCGCCGGGCACGTGCGCGTCGTGGTCGGAGGCGGTGGCACCATCGCGCCGCACGAGATCGAAGCGCTCGAGCGCTATGGGGTCGAGAAGATCTACACCCCGGAGCACGGACGCCGCCTCGGGCTCGACGGGATGATCGTCGATGTGCTCGCGCGCGTCGCGCGCGGCGAACGGCCTCCTTACGTGTACACAGAGCCGAGCGCGCATGAACCGCTGGCCCTCGCGCGCGCCGTGTCTGCGCTCGAGGCAGGCGCCGCGCACCCAGTGCGCGAAGTTGGAGCCGAGCGTCACGCCAGCGCGGAGCAGAGCCACGCCGACGCAGGTTTGCAGGCCTTGCGGCGGGCGCTGTGCGACGTGCAGCGGCGCGCGCCGGTGATCGGCATGACCGGCCCCGGCGGCGCCGGCAAGTCGAGCCTTACGGACGAGCTCCTCTTGCGTTTCGTGCGCCACTTTCCCGAACGGCAGATCGCCGTGGTCGCCATCGACCCGACGCGCCGCCGCTCGGGCGGAGCGCTGCTCGGAGATCGCATTCGCATGAACGCGCTGAGCGCCGAGACCGTCTTCATGCGTTCGCTCGCCACGCGCCGGCAGAACGCCGCCACCAGCGCCGTGCTAGGCGAAGTGATCGACCTGATGCAGCTCGCGGCCTTCGATCTGATCCTGGTCGAGACCGCGGGCACCGGACAGTCCGACACCGAGATCGCGGACCGCGTGGATCTTCCCATCTACGTGATGACCAGCGATTACGGCGCGGTCACCCAGCTCGAGAAGATCGACATGCTGGAGCTCGCGGAGATCGTAGTCTTGAACAAGTTCGAGCGGCGCGGCGCCGAGGACGCCCTGCGCGATGTGCGCAAGCAGTGGCGTCGCAATCATCCTGACCAGGAGCGCGTCGCCGACCCCGAGCTCCCGATCTTCCCGACCATCGCGAGCCGCTTTCAGGATGCGGGCGTGAACCGGCTGTTCGCGCGGCTCTGCCGTATGCTCGACGAGCACGAGATCGATGCGCGCTCGGGGCGGTCTTGGACGGTTACGGATCCCGGTCCGACCGAGCTCGGCGCGCGCGACATGCTCATCCCGAGCGCGCGCACACGCTACCTCGCCGAGATCGCGGCGCACGGCAGGCGCACCCGCCGCGACGTCGAGCTGGCGGCCGAGGCGGCGCGAAGGGCGCAGGGCCTGCACGATGCCCTCGCGGCGCTCGCAGATCCTGCGCTGCCCGCGCCGCTCGAACCTTACGCGGACCAAGCGCTGCAGGTGGGCGAGCTCGACGATACGCGCAGGGCGCTGCGCGCTGCCTACAACCGCGCGCTCTCCGAGATCGGCGGCGAGGGGCTGGCGGAGCTCGCGAGCTGGCCGGCCCGCGTGCGCGCGGTCTCGGACGAGACCTTCCGTTATCGCGTGCGCGAACGCGAACGCACCGGCGACAACTACAGCGAGTCATTGAGCGGAACGCGCATCCCCAAGGTCGCGCCGCCGCGCTTCCGCGCTTGGGGCGAGACGCTGCGCTTCATCCTGAACGAGAACCTGCCCGGCCATTACCCGTACACAGGCGGCGTGTATCCGTATCGGCGCGAAGAGGAAGAGCCGGTCCGCATGTTCGCCGGGGAGGGCGGGCCGGAGCGGACGAACCGGCGCTTTCATTACCTCGCGCGCGGCGGCGGCGCGACGCGCCTCTCGACTGCCTTCGATTCCACGACGCTCTACGGCGAAGACCCCGACCTGCGGCCTGACATCTACGGCCGCACGGGCAACTCGGGCGTCTCGGTGGCCACGCTCGACGACGTCAAGAAGCTCTACTCCGGCTTCGATCTGTGCGCCCCCGCGACGTCGGTGTCGATGACCATCAACGGCCCTGCGCCGATGATCCTGGCGATGTTCTTGAACACCGCGATCGATCAGCGCGTGGAGCGCTTTCTGAAGAGCGATGGCCGCTGGCGGGCGGCGGAGCAGCGCATCGCCGAGCTGTGCGCCGGCGCCGGTGCGCGCGGGTCGCCGCGCTACCAGGGCTCGCTTCCGGAGGGACATGACGGCTCGGGCCTCGGGCTGCTCGGCATCGCCAGCGACGAGCTGATCAGCGCCGGCGTGCTCAGCGCGGAGGAGCACGCGCGCCTCGCTGCCGAGGCACTCGCGACCGTGCGCGGCACGGTGCAGGCCGACATCCTGAAGGAGGACCAGGCGCAGAACACGTGCATCTTCTCGACCGAGTTCGCGCTGCGCATGTTGGGAGACGTGCAGCAGTACTTCTGCGCGCACAAGATCCGCAACTTCTACTCGCTCTCGATCTCCGGCTATCACATCGCGGAGGCGGGCGCGAATCCTATTACGCAGCTCGCCTTCACGCTCGCCAACGGCTTCACGCTGGTCGAGTACTTCCTCGCGCGCGGCCTCCACATCGATGAGTTCGCGCCGAACCTTTCGTTCTTCTTTTCGAACGGCATGGACGCCGAGTACGCCGTGATCGGCCGCGTGGCGCGCCGGGTCTGGGCGCGCGCGCTGCGCGACCTGTACCGCGGGGCGCAGCGGAGCCAGATGCTCAAGTACCATGTGCAGACCTCCGGGCGCTCGCTGCACGCGCAGGAGATCCAGTTCAACGACATCCGTACTACGTTGCAGGCGCTCTACGCGCTGCTCGACAACTGCAACTCGCTGCACACCAACGCCTACGACGAAGCGCTCACCACGCCCACCGAAGAGAGCGTGCGCCGCGCGCTGGCGATTCAGCTGATCATCAACCGCGAGCTCGGCCTGAACAAGAATCAGAACGCCTGGCAAGGCTCGTTCTTCATGGAGCAGCTGACAGACTTGGTCGAAGAGGCGGTCTACCGCGAGTTCGACGCGCTGAGCGAGCGCGGCGGTGTGCTCGGGGCCATGGAGACCATGTATCAGCGCGGCAAGATCCAGGACGAGAGCATGGCCTACGAGCGCATGAAGCACGACGGCAGCTTGCCCGTCATCGGCGTCAACACCTTCCTCTCCCCGCACGACCCCGGGCGCGACCACGCGGATGCCACCTTGATCCGCTCGACGGAAACAGAGAAGCGCTTCCAGGTGGAGGCGGTTCACGCCTTTCAGGGGCGCCATGCCGCGCGCGCGCCCGCCGCCCTCGGACAGCTCCAGCGCGTCGCCGAGTCAGGCGGGAACGTATTCGCCGAACTGATGAGCGCCGTGAAGGTCTGCTCGCTTGGACAGCTGACGCACGCGCTCTACGCGGTGGGCGGACGCTATCGGCGCAGCATGTAGGCGCGTTGATTTCGCGGCGCGCCTAGGAACTCTCGCGTAGAGACCCTTGATATTTGCGCGAGGCGCGCGAAACGTGCGGCGCGATATCCAGCGACGAGCCAACCCGCCGTCCTCGGCTCGCGCCGTCCGCCCGTCCGGGGGCGGAAACTGCGGTTGAGCAGCCGATCGAGGAGCTGCGCACGCCGCTCGGCATCCAGCCAGGGCGGTTGGCGCATCCATTGCACTCTGCTGCTGCGCTTATGGAAGCTTTCCGATCGCACGCGGCCCGCAGGTTTGCCTTGTGCTCGCGCCTCGAGAGGTTCGTCCGGCGTGGTGCAGCCGCGTTCGCCTGCCTAGCTCTGGTGGCCGGTTGCGGGCACATGCGTGCTGGTAGCCGGGCGCGCGCGATCCCGCGCGATCTCGACATCGCCCGCTTGGTCCCAGCGCACGTCGGCCTGCCGCACGCGCCGGCGCCGCTCATCGACTCGATGCTGCCGCAACACCCGTTCATGGCGCCGCGTGGCGCGAGCAATATGCACGTCGACTCGTTCACCTCGAACGCGTACGCGTGGGCGGGCCCGCTCGGCCACACGCCCGAGGTGACCTCGCGCGCGATGGGCTTTCTCGGCGGCGAGTGCCCCACGATGAACTTCGATCACAAGGGGCGGATCGTCACGGTGTGCGTCCAAAAGCGCACCCCGTCGCTGCTCTTACTCGACGCCGAGAGCCTGCGCGTACTGGCGGCCTACGAGCTGCCCGCGCGCCGTACCCCGCTCCTGCGCATTCGCAAGATGATGAATGACACCTCGGGCGGGGCTTATTTCTACTTGGATCAACACGATCGCGCCGTGATCGGCACCGCGGATGGAGCGATCGATGTGATCGCAGTCGTCGAAGACGCGGCGGGCGTGCGCTTCGAGCGCGAAAGCCACATCGATCTGCAGGCTACGCTGACCTTCCCCGACGGCAACCTCGATAAGATCACCGCCGTGCTGCCGGACTTCGCCGGCAACTATTGGTTCGTCGCGCGCTACGGCACGGTCGGCGTCGTCACGCCCGAAGGCGGCTCCGCGCGCCAGCCCCACGTCGTCGTGCGCTCCCTGCGGCTGCCCGGTGAAGAGATCGAGAACTCGTTCAGCGTCGGACCCGAGGCAACTTACGTGGTCTCGGATCACGCGCTCTACCGCTTCGAGCAAAGCGCAGACGGTGTGCCGCGCGTAGTTTGGCGCCAGCGCTACGAGCGCGGTACGCGGCGTAAGATCGGGCAGATCAACCAGGGCTCCGGCACCACGCCGACCTTGCTCGGCAGCGACTACGTCGCGATCGCAGACAACGCCGAGCCGCGCATGAACGTGTTGGTGCTGCGGCGCGATCCCGGCGCGCTTGAGCGCGTCGTGTGCCGCACGCCCGTGTTCGCCGCGGGAAAAAGCGCGACCGAAAACACCTTCATCGGCTACGGACGTTCGCTCATCGTGGAGAACAACGCCGGCTACGATCTGTTCACGACCATGCGCGGCGGCAAGACCAGCGCGCCGGGGATCGCGCGCATCGACGTGCGCGAGGATGGATCGGGCTGCGACGTGGTGTGGGAGAGCGAGGAGATCTCCC